>CAIVDK010000001.1 GCA_903904655.1 uncultured delta proteobacterium
CGCGGGCCACCTGGCAGAAGTAGTCGATGGGCGTATCCAGCTCGCCCGTTTCCAGCCAGGAATGGGCTGGACACCACAGACAGAGGTTGACGATGGGGCAGCGGCGGCAACGCTCCAGAAACTCCCGGCGCGGCGAGCGCAAATCCCGAACCTTCGGCACGAGTTGTCCCCAGGCCTCGCTAAGCGAACCCTGCCGCAGATCATACATCGTCTCCGGCGCCCACAGCGAAGAACAGAGGCGGAACCTGCCGTCGTAACTGACGTTGAAACTCCCGTTTCCCGCCCCGCAATGGAAGAGATGATTGCAGCCGATATGAGTAAAATCTTCATTGATCAGCTTGTCGCACCCTTTTTGGAGGGCGGAAAAGCGCGCTTCGTCCGCGCGTTCGAGGGCGACAATTTCCTCCGGCGTTAGACGTTCCGCCCGGATATCGGCGTTGCGCTTCTCATCCCGGTCAAAGCGCAAATGTAACTGGGGATCGAAGCGGAAATAGTCCTTCGTATGGGTGCGGCAGAAAGCGGCAATCGCCGGCAGTTCATGAAAATTGGACCGGAGGGCCATGGCCTTTAGACGAACTCTAACGCCGCTGTCCAGCAGTCGGTTCAGGCCGTTGGTGAAGGCGGCAAATGATCCGGGGCGGCGGGTGACGCGCTCGTATGTCTCCTGCGTTGCGCCATAAGCGGTGATCTCTATATCCCGTGGTGGGTATTTCTTGAACAATTCGAGATGCTCGTCTTGCAGGAGCGTCGTATTGGTAAAGACCGAAACGAGAAGGCCCTTGCGCTTGAGGTTCAGGTAAATCTCCGGGAAGTCCTCGCGCAGGAGGGGCTCTCCGCCGGAAATGAGCACCCACATCGCTCCAAGGGCCACCGCCTGATCGGCAATGGCGCTGATCTCCGGCAGGGTCAGTTCCCGTGACCGGGCCTCTTGATCACCGGCAGAAAGATTGATGTAGCAGTGGCGGCATTGGAGGTTGCAGCGGGCGGTGATCTCCAGGTCAAAAGACAGAACGGCGCGGCGCTCCTTGAGCTTGGTCCAGAGAGGGAATTGCTGGACTTCGATAATGTTGGTCATAAGCCTACCTCATTTTTTTTCTCATCACGATTCTCCGGCGTCCGGTTTTTACCTTTTCTTCAGCAAGCAAAGGTTCAAGAGCGGGCAGGGTTACAGGGTCAAACCCGAGCTTGTGATAAAGGCGAAAAGCTCTTTTATTGTCTTCAAAAAACACAAGTAAAACCTCTTGAGCGTCTTGCTTTTTTGCCTTGTCCACTACACACATCGTCAGCTTCTCCCCGATGCCGACGCCGCGATGGCGCGCCCGGACATGAAGAGAAAAGAGCCAATGTCCGACCCACGGGTAATGCTCTTGAGGGTGATAGACATACTGCGTAAAGCCGATGATTTTTCCCTTGCTCTTGGCAACCCAGTTCGTCACATTCGGATTTGGATTTTGCCTGCGGTATGGAACACAAGGATTGAGCAGGGAATGAACGGCTTCCAGGTCATCTTCATCCGCCACGGAAATAACCAAGCGCGGCGCTATCAGTTTTATAAGCCTGCGGTACAGCGAAAAAGACTGGAAACATTGCAGTACACGGCCTGCCGTCCGCCGCAAAAGCAGCAGAAATTCTGTCCGGCGCAACAGGATGTTGCCGCGGTTAAGAAGGGCAATCAGCGGTCGGGCTTTCCCGATTCCCAGATGCGCTTCTCTTCCCCGGCGTTCGATGCGGGAAACACGACCGATAATTTTTTCGGTTGTCACCACGCCGTCGGGCTCAGGGCAATTGTCTCCCCTGATGAGCCAGCCATCGTCGGTTTGTTCAATAATGCGATGGATGGCAAGCCTTCCGTTATCGGGCTGCGTGAAGGCGACGACGTCTCCTAACGAAAGTTGCCTGTCTTTGACAGGTGAAATCGTTAAGACATCCTTGTCGCAAATGAAAGGCTGCATGCTGTATCCACGCGCTGTCGTGCGCAACGGCACGCCGCGCTCCATCATGGCAAGCAGCAACGCAAGCTGCCCCAGGTTTGAAAGGCACAACTCCCCGCCTTGAGAAACGTATTGAGAATCCGGCATGCCTGATGATGACAAATTGTCAAAGCAATCCATTTTGCTCATCATTTATCCTTTTTTTCACTGTGCCCGCAAGCCTCATCGATGCCTGCTTCAGCGACCGTTGCGAAGTCGAGTTTATGATCCCAACCTACTGCACGACCACCATCTTCCGCCGCGCCAGTTCCGTCACCAGGCCCAGAAGATCCTTTTCGATCTTCCCGGGAGGCGCGTCGAATTCCGTCGCCAGTTCCGCCGCCAGGGTGCGCAGCGACTTCTTGCCGTCCAGTCGCGACCAGATGGCTTTGCCCGTCTCGTTCATTGTATAGAGTTCATCCTCCATGTCGCCAATACCGGCAACAAGAGGCACGATAACCAGCTCGTCCTCGATCATCCTTGCCACCACATCCTCCGACGGGGTGCATTTCATGTCAATCGTAAGTTCCATCATTCATTCTCCTTTTTTACTGGTTTTTATCATTTTGCATTGTCTCCGGAAAATTGGGCAACCCTCCCCCGCCAGGCATCTACTTCCCAGGCATTTTCGTTATCCCCGACCAGCCCCAAATACCGAGCCTGGGCGTGGGCGACGTTGCATAGATATTCCACTGGCGTATCGAGCGTCCCGTTTTCCATCCAGGATTTTGCCGGACACTGCTCGCAAAGCCCTTTCAGGAAACAGACCGCGCAGCGGCGGAGGTAGTCGGGATTTGTCGCCACGGCGCTCTCCCGCATCGCGGAGAGCAACTCCCCCAGCGCCGTCTTCAGGGTCACCGCGCGCAAATCGACAACCGTCGCCGCATCCCGCAGGGGAAGGCACATCTGGGCATTCCCGTAGGCATCAATACAGGTGCCGTGACCGGCCCCGCAGGAAAAGAGCTTGTTTCCCGGCGGTCCCATGAATTTTCCGCAGAACTGTTTCATATCTTTCAGATAAAGGGGGCTGCGAGACACCATGCCTACGGTCTCCTCGGGCGTTGCCCGGAGTTTTGTGATTCGGGCATTCTTCGCGGGATCGTCCCGGCGGGAACGGAGGTCGAAATTCATGGAATAGCCCGGAAGCTTGTCCATCGCCGGGATCGTCGCCGCCCAAGCCTCGAACGCCTCCAGCTCGTCTTTCAGGAAAGGGAGCATCGGCCCTTTCACGACGAAGGGGATTTTGTGCTGCAACAGGAGATCGACGCCGCAGCGGAACTCCACAAATGCCCCCTTGCAGCCCGCAACCCGGTCATAGGAAGCGGGGCTCATGCCATAGACAGACACCTCCACCACGCGCCCCGGCGGCATTTTTGCCAGCAGCGACGCCAGGTCCGGGGTGATGAGGCGGGCATTGGTGAACAGGATCACCTGCATCCCCAGACGGCGCGTGAATTCGTACAATTCTGTCAGATCCTCCCGCAGGAGGGGTTCGCCGCCGGTAAACCGGACGGTCAGGCACCCCAGGTCGGCCGCCTGCTTGATCACATCCTTGACAAAATCCGTGCTCATTTCGCGGCTGCGGGCTTCAGCGTCGTTCTCCGGCAGATTGATGCAGCAGTGGATGCAGTTGTTATTGCACCGTTCCGTCAGCTCGATATCAAGCTGGCCCAGCAGCGGCCGCTTGCCGTGCCAGATGCTGAATTCATGGGGTTTGAGCTTCTTTATGTAGGTCATTTATCCTTCCAAAATAGGTTCAGCGGTTCAGGGGTTCAACGGTTCAACGGTTACAGATTTTTATAACGAATCACCCAACCATTGAACCGTTGAACCTCCTAACCCCTGAATCTTCCCGGGTTCCCATGGTTCGACTACGCTCACCACAGGTGGTTCGACTACGCTCACCACAAGCGGGCAAAAACCCAAGGGATCAAGGGGTAGGGGGTCACGACGCCGCGTTCTCGCTACAGCCAGGAACGCATGGAAGGGTCGTTGCGCACCAGTTGTGAGTGGAGGTCGGGCCTGAACGAGCGGAGTGGTTATATTCCTTACACGCAGCCAGCACTCCCTCCTCCGCATTGCTCCGTACCAGGACGATCAATTCCGGTTCCACCCACGCTTTCTTGCTTTCTGTCATTTCCACTTTCTTCCTTTTTATAAGTTCGATAGGTTCAACGGTTCACGGTTCAACGGTTGCAGATTTTTATAACGAATCACCCAACCATTGAACCGTTGAACCTCCTAACCACTGAATCTTCCAGGGTTTCCATGGTTCAACTACGCTCACCACAGGTGGTTCGACTACGCTCACCACAGGCGAGCCAAAACCCAAGGGATCAAGGGGTAGCGCCTAGCTACCAGCCAAGTTATTACACCACGCGCACCAAGACGTCGTGCATTGCCCATCCTGACTAAACGACGTTCCATTCTCACCTGAAGCCTTACAGGCCGCCAGGACTGACTCCTCCGGCTTGCTCCGCACCAGGACGATCAGTTCCGGTGTTATCCACACTTTCTTGCTTTCTGTCATTTCCACTTTCTTCCTTTTTATATTTCGGTTGCATGTTCCACCCGTTGAACCTCTGAACTTATAAACCTTTTTATCTCCCCCACAATATCCTCGCTCCTGTCAACTTTCTTCCTGCTGACCCACTATTCCAATTCGCCATCAAGATGGCACTGGATTATGGAGTTTTACTCCCCCGCCCCTTGCGGGAGGGGGTAGGGGGGTGGGGGAAG
>CAIVDK010000002.1 GCA_903904655.1 uncultured delta proteobacterium
CCTGAAACTGGTCGGTGAACAGTATAATCAACATAATGAGCGCCGTTGATACGAAAATGGCCCGACCTAAAAGCCAGAAGTCCCGCACACCGGTGAAACGCCACAAACCTCTGTAAAGCCCAACAGAAAGGAAGATAACAATTTTCAGGGGCACGATCCAGAAAAGCAGGCTGGAGATTTGGCCGATGTTAATATGAGTAAAATTAAACTCAAAACGAATGAGATAGGATGCACAAAGAGCCACAATGAAAAGAAATACATCCGCCACTATCATAAAATAGAATTTTGGATTTTTTAACTGAGGATTTATCTCCATGATAATGAATAGCTCCCTTACTCTGAAAAACTTAAAACCGATTTATTATTACATGTTTAGATCGAAAAAGAAAGATCAATTTGAGACCTGCAAACCAGGTCTCGATTTTTCAAACGCCTTTGATGCTGTACCAGAGCCGGCCGACATACTCCCTAAAAATAAGCGTGTTGTTTAAAAGCCATTGCGATTGCGGAATAAACCGGACGGCGGGAGTGCCTTGAGGCGAGGCGTAAAGATAGCTTGCCGGCAGGGCCCTCACCTTGCTGAAAAATTTTCGAAATTCTGTTTCGCTTCGCTTCATGTGAAAGGCGGATGTCACCAACCCGATCTTGATGCCTTTATCGACAAACATTTTATTAAACTCCACCGCGTGTTCATATGTGTTTTTTGATTTGGCTTCGGTGCGGATTCTCTCCCTGGGTACGCCGAAGGCTTCGGCCATTTGCGCCATCAGCGCCGCTTCGGTTATTTTACTATTACCTTTCCCGGAACAGACAAGATATTTGGCGTTGTATGCCTTATACATTCGAACAGCGTGAAGCAGCCTGACGGTGGTGGCCTCGCCGGGAAATGTTTTGTTGAGGGTTTGGATATCATAGAGCCCACCGCCCAATACTACGATAACATCAAACGTAATCTTTTCTCCGACCGGATGGGTCGTTATATAGTCTTTCTCCAATTTGTAACTCAGATAGTTGGATACCGGCTCGATGCTGAATCCATAGAGCAAAACAATGGCCAGTAATAAAAATAAAACGCCGCCTTTTTTCTTGCCGGTGATCAGGGCAATGAAAAAAGAAATGAGAAGGAGAACAAAAATGATAAAGATGGGATCAACAAATGATTTGAATACATCGTAAATTTGGTCCATGATTTAGCTGCTCCTAAAAATAGTTCGTGGCTGGTGGATCGTTAAGCGCCGATTTTTTCCCCATCGCCTCTTGCCTCGTCCCTACTTACAGCTCCGCCCTCTCGGTTACATACATCCTGCCATTGATCCGGGCAGGTGTTGAATGCTACTGAATCTCAGTCATAATGTCAATGCATTATCAGGGAAACATTCGATTTGCACGGTTTTATCGGCTGCAAAAATGCCATCGGATGATTTGTACATAGACACCCAATTTTTTTCGTAGGCCGCCTGCCAAACCCAGCGTAAACAAAACGCCGACCGAACTGAGCAGCGCATTCATCAGCAACCGCAGAAAGATCACAGCCGCCGCAGCCCGGTAATATGCGCCGCCATGCCACTTGCGTAAAAATTGGTAACGCGACCGGTAAAATTCGATGCGCGATTGCGCACGATGGCCGATACTCTGACCCTGAAGATGATAAATCAAAGCGTCGGGCACCTGATAAACCAGCCAGCCCTTGCGCCGCATTGCGTAAGCCATGTCCGTCTCTTCAAAAAAGAAAAAGTAACTCTCATCGAAGAAGGAAACCTCGTCCAATGCCTTTTTACGAATCATCATACAGGCGCCGATGACCGAATCCACTTCCAGCGGCCTGCCATGCTTGTATCTTTTACTGGGATATTTGCGGGGGAAAAGGTATTCGAGCAGCGAGGTATTTGTTGCGAGTGTTAGCAGCGTCGGAAAGGAAGCGATGGAATTTTGTTTGCTGCCGTCGGCATTCAGTAACTGGCCGCAGACAATGGCCGTCCGGGAATTGGCTTCGGCGAAAGTCCACATTTTTTTTACCGCCCCGGCCATCAGCATAGCGTCCGTGTTGACGAGCAGGGCGTATCGGCCCTGCATGACGGCAAAACCCTGATTATTGGCGGCGCCGAATCCGCGATTTTCCTTATTGGCAATGGTTTTGACCTGTGGATATTTTGCCGCAAGCATGGCCATCGATCCATCGGAGGATGCATTATCCACGACGATAATCTCGCACGTCAGCGCTTCGCTGGTTTTAATAATGGAGTCAAGACAGTCTTGCAGAAGGTCTTTGGTGTTCCAGTTGACAATAATGAATGAGATATCCATTGCCCATCACTTTTCGGACAAGCGTCTTTCCCATCGCTTGGCATGCTTTAAAAAAACATACCCGGCGGAATTCATCGCAATAACAAATCCGGGAATGCCGTCCAAAAAACCGAGTTTCCAGAGATAACATTCGGCAAATTTTCCCAGGGCGTGAAACAGCCCGGCCACAACAAACCAGCCGCTCCCAGGACGACTTTGCCGCGCATAGATCTCCGAGAAGCTGTTCATCGTGACCACCTGATCGGAGATGCTCCGATAAACATAATGAAGAAAAGGCTGGGTCAGCTTTCCGACACGGCCTGCCACAACCAGTTTATCATGAGGATTCACGCCCTGCCAGGTTCCTCTGCCCCTGCGCACCAAACGCACTTTACGGTCCGGATACCAGCCGCCATGCCTGATCCAGCGCCCCAGATACCGGGACAATCTGGGCATTGAAAAACCGCCAACATCCGTTCCGGCGGCATCCACCGCCCTGAGTATTTCCGCCGCCAGCGCTTCCGGCACTTCCTCATCTGCGTCCAGACAAAGTATCCATTCATGCGCGGTCGCCTCCAAGGCAAATTGTTTCTGGGCGACATATCCCGGCCACTTATTGAAAATGACTTTGGCGCCGGCGTTTTGACAAATCGTCTGCGTGCCATCGTGGCTGCCGGAATCCACAACAACGATCTCGTCGGCGAAGCCTAAGCTTTTGAGCAACCCCCCGATACGATCGGCCTCATCTAGTGCAATAATGGCAACGCTGATTTTTTGTTTTTTCAAATTATGAGTCTTTTATTACGTTATGTTATTTACATCCGCGATGGCACTTACCCACAATAATTTTAAAACATGAAATATTTATTTTTCTGTGCTAGGACTGTCCAAAATTACATGAAGATTTTCTCTTATGCCAAAAATTGCTGTGGTCATACCCAAATATGGTTTAGTCGGCGGCGCCGAACAATTTGCCGCCGAATTAACTGGAAAACTTTGTAGCAGACATCAAGATACATTTCAAGTGTTTGCTAACCGCTGGCAGTCAAATTCTCCGGCTCTTGGATTTCATAAAATTCCGATTATTTCCTTCCCCAAATTTCTGACGACGATCAGTTTTGCCGGGTTTGTCGCCCGTAGGCTTCGGCTGGATGATTTTTCCCTGGTGCACAGCCATGAAAGAATCTTTGCGGCCGACCTGTTCACGATGCACGGCGTTCCCCACCGCTACTGGGTGCATTCCGTCCGTCGCAAGAGCATGAGCCTCTATGATCTGGCGACGGCCTGGGTGGAAAAAAAACTTGTTCATGATGGTCACTGCCAAAGGTTTATTGCCGTTTCCGAATTAACAAAAGAAATCTTTCTCACGGAATACCCCGTCAATCCCGACCGGGTTTCGGTCATCCATCCCGGCGTGAATTTATCCGATTATGCGTACAAAAACAAAGACAGCGTGCGCCATGCCATCAGAAGCGCTTTAGGCATCGGCGCCGACGATCCGGTGATTATCTTCGCTTCGATGAATTTTGAGATAAAAGGGCTCGATGACATTTTGCTTTCCCTGGCGCGATTTAAAAAACAAAACAGCAATTTTAAATTGATTGTCGCCGGAAAAGGCAACATCAAGAAGTATGAAAAGATGGCGCAAGATGCCGGGATCGCCGAAAATGTTATTTTTACAGGCCCGGTCGGCAAAGATAAATTAATCGATCTGTATCTGGCAGGCGATCTGTACATGATGCTTTCCAAGTTTGACACCTTCGGGATGGTCGTCCTCGAAGCCATGGCGGCAGGGCTCCCCGTCATGATCAGTGGCAATGTCGGCGCTAAAGATCTGGTTTTGGAAGAAAAAAACGGCTTCATCATCTCCAACACATCGGATTATAATTATATTGCATCCAGACTCCATCTGCTGCTTGATGATAACATTCACCCAAAAATGGCCGCCGCCGCTCTTCAAACAGCTGCTCAAAATACGTGGGACGGTGTGGCAACACAATATCAGAACATATACAACGATATTCTTGCCGTAAAAGATAAGAAAGGTTCATAAAAGTGGGGATAGTATAAAATTCAATGACAGATCGGCCATCACAGCAAAATAAAATTCGGCTTTTCCAGCAAAAGATATTAATCATCAAGTTGCAATACGTGGGAGACACGATGGGTGTTATTCCTGTCGTCGCCAATTTGAAAAAGCATGCTCCGGGCCTGACCGTTGATGTCCTGATTCATCAGGAATGCGCCCAGCTGATCGCTCATCACGCGGATATCCGCAAGGTATGGGTGTATGACCGTGAACAGGCCAAAAAAAGTTTTTTTTCGGCGATTACCTATCATCTGCCGCTGATTATGAAGCTGAGGCGGGAAGAATATGATATCGTTATTGCACTGACCCAGGGAGACAGAGCTTTCTTCCTGTCATTCGCCACGGGCGCTCCCCTTCGCCTCACCTATAACTTAAACACCTTATTGACCAGGATGATGAATGCCTTTACGGTTTTGCAAACCGGGCGCAGGCATTTTATCGAGATCGATGTGGACATCCTGAACTATTTTGGGATAGAGAGCAGGGATGTCCAAATGATGATTCCTATCCCCGACGACATCCGTGCAAAAATCAGAGGCTGGCTGGCTCCTGTGACGGTTCCGGGAGAGATGATCGTGGCGATCCATCCAGGCGCGAGAAAAAAAATGAGACAGTGGAAGCCTGACCGATACGCACAAATCGCGTATCGTCTGCATGATCAGTATGGGGCTTCGGTCATTCTTCTGGGTGGAGCTGGAGAAGAGCAGCTGCTTGCCGAAATTGAAAATAAAATGGGTTTTGCCGCCGTACTGAAGTCCTGTAATTTGTCGCTGATTGACATGGCGGCCGTCTTCAGTGAATGTTGTCTTTTTATCGGCAACGATTCAGGTCCGGGGCATATCGCAGCGGCCGTTGGTTGTGCCACGCTGAGTCTTTTCGGGCCGAACTATCCGATCATTTGCCGGCCCTATATTGATTCGGGCGAAGTGATCTTTAAAAACCTGGACTGCTGTGGTTGCCGTCAGGAGGAACACTTATGCGTCCGTCCTGAAAACACGTGCATGGACCTGATTGATGTGTCTGAAGTCTGGCTTAAAGTAAAAATGATGCTGTCCAAAATTGGCGGGGTCAAAGAATAATGCAGTTGCCAATGCCCATAGTATCATAATAGTTAGACGATAAAACCGGTTTACGTGTGACCTTTGGGTCATGAGTCAACATAACCTTTTTACAGGACACTTCGGTAACATTTTATTTGAGGCAATTCGAGGGCCGATATGTTGTTGACACCCCATTAACCTTCTGTTATGTCTTTTAATAATTGAAAAAACATGTTCCAATAGATTTGGATCATATGATCCATGCCTCATTTCTAACAGTATTCTATAAGGCATCAAAAAAATATCAAACTTATGTCTAGACCAGATGATACCTCTCCGAACACAAAACACCTTGATCTGGGTTGCGGGAATAACCCGAGAAATCCATATAAACAGGAATGCTTGTATGGAATAGACATTGTCGATATCAACCCTGAACAACATTTTAACTACACGAGATGCAATGTTTTTCTGTCCGGCCTGCCGTTCGAAGACAACACCTTCGACTCCGTTTCTGCTTTCGATTTCATTGAACACATTCCCAGGGAGATAGTCAGTAATGGAGAGATCCTTTTCCCCTTCATTGGTGTCATGAATGAAATATATCGGGTGCTTAAGCCTGATGGAAAATTTTATTCCCTAACGCCAGCATATCCCAGGGAATCCGCCTTTGTCGATCCAACCCATGTTAACATCATTACCAAAGATACCCACAGGTATTTTACTGAGCCGGAAAACATGGCGCGCAGGTATGGCTTTGTTGGAAGATTTGCGGTGATTCGCGTAGGCTGGCGTGATTTCAGAAGAGAAGCCGGCACGATGAGTTATGTCAACTACATGTTAACGCCTTTAAAAGGCTTCTTTTCCCCTAAACGGATGCAGCATTTCCTGTGGGAGTTTAAGGCCCTGAAGTAAAACTATAGGGGGGAATTAAAAGAAAAATCGCACCCCGACCAAATATGAAGTTCAAGGACATTGACTTGTATAGATTTTTGGGCATTAAAAAATCACGTCGCACCTCGGCAGACTTATTTGTAGATAAAAACATTATTGTCTCCGGAAAACGTGTGTCTGTAGGCCGTTACTCGTATGGTTACGAAGATGCCACCATCTACTCCTTGGGAGAGGACGGTAATATTACCATTGGTCGATTCTGCAGTTTTGCCTTCGGGCTGAAACTATACTGTGGAGTGAATCACCGGGTAGACTGGATTTCAACATACCCCTTTGGCCATGTCCCAAATTTCCCCATAAACTTAGACCCTGTTAAGGGACATCCCCAGAGCAATGGCGATATTTGCATCGGCAATGATGTCTGGATTGGCGGAGATGTAACCATTCTTAGCGGTATTACAATCGGAGATGGCTCCGTCATCGCGGCCAACTCCCATGTTGTTTCAGATGTTGCCCCCTATACTGTTGTCGGGGGAAACCCGGCAAATAAAATTAAGCAAAGATTTCCTGATGAAATCGTAAATCGCTTATTACAGATTAAGTGGTGGAATTATCCGATTGAGAAAATAAAAAGTATCGTACCGTTTCTTTGCAATCAGCAAGGTGAAATCATTTCTGATAATCTAACGCAGATAGAACAACTGCTTCAGAAAACGACCTGAATCCGTCAAGACGACTTTGCTCTGGCCAGTATCTGACGCAACAATTTTTCATATCTCAGGAAAAGGCCCTTCCATTGATAATAGAAGCGGTAACTGGCAGCCTTCGATATTTGTTCATCAAAAATGGCTATCGCCCCGGAATTCAATGCATCACGAGCCCTATTGTAGCAATCCCGCGCCCTGACATCTCGCACCAAACTATCCGAAAAGTGATGATCATGCTTATTCCTGACATAGTCCATCCCGGCAAAAGATGAAATGGAATGGGACAAATTACTCTGATGCAATCGGTGGATGCCCGCAATATGATCCCCGTTGGAAGCGGTACGATATTTTAATGAAATCCGGATTGCCAGTTCCCACTCATCCCGACCACACACCTCCGGATGCTCATCGAACCCGCCAACGTCTTCAACGGCAACCCGACGCATGATGATGGCTGATGAAAGAAACGGGTTTTCTCGATAAATCTCATCCGGCCCAGGATAGATCAGGCCGCGCTTCCTGATACCCCGGCGGTTACCCCTTGGTTCGCTGCCGCCGGAAACCCTCAGGTTGCTGGAGAGCAGAGCGACCTCCTTGTGCCCCTCCATGAACTCAAGTTGTCTCTCAAGCTTATCTGCATCCCATACATCATCTTGGTCTAGGATCGCAATATAGTCACCCTTCGAATGGGCCACGGCAAGATTTCGAGGTACTGCGGGACCTCCACTATTTACTGCCGTTTGCAGTACGCGAATTCGAGCGTCCTGCCAATGGGATATCATGCTCAATGAGTTATCGGTTGATCGGTCATCAACAATCAACCACTCAAAGTTTTTATACGTTTGGCGGATAACAGTGTGATAACAATCTTCAAGCGTGCGTTGTCCATTAAATACGCCGGTGATGATACTGACCAAGGGTGTTGTATGCATTGACTTTTGCCTCTATTGTGGAACGCGATTTGAATTACAAGACCATGTTTCGTGACGTTGATTACCCTTAAGAGTTGTACCACAAGTTAATTTAGAGTTCAGCCGATTTGTTTTCCCCGGTCAAAATGCAGAATTCTGCCGAGGTATAATATACTCCTGTCATTTCTTATTTCCTTGACATGTAATATTTTTTTTCCTAAGATCCGAGCATCTGAATTAAGATTTGCACAGTCAAGTGCCATCAATGAGTAATCGAAAAAGCTGGGAAAATTAATAATTAAGAGGAATATTTTGTGAAAATATCGGGTTTTACAATCGTTAAAAACGCTGTTTTACTTGACTATCCACTAATAGAATCAATTTTATCGATTCTACCAATCATCGATGAATATGTTGTGCTCATCGGGAAATCTGATGATGACACACTTGCACAAGTCAAAGCCATTAATAGTCCGAAAATAAAGATCATCGAAAATGAATGGATTGATCACAAGAAACAAGGCGGTGAATTTTTCAGCGAGATGACTAATGCCGCACTGAAGGAGTGTACCGGAGATTGGGCATTCTACCTGCAGGCAGATGAAGTCATTCACGAAAAAGATATTGCCCGCCTTCGCAAAATCATGGAGGATAATCTTGATAACCACAAGATAAGAGCAATTTCTCTTGAAATGCGTAATTTCCATGGCGACTATCAAACATGGAATCCATACTCACATCGCAGAGCGATTCGTATCATCAGAAATGATGGGGAAGTGGAGAGCGTTGGTGATGCCGTTACATTTACGTTGAAAAACTCATCGATACGAGACGCTATCCAGCACATGATTCCCGATAGCATCCTCAGCATCAAAAATATCTTTATATTTCATTATTCTTGGGTAAAAGATAAGCGAAAGTTAATACAAAAAGAGAATCTCATGCGTGTTCATTACTCTGGTGAAGGTGTTAAACCAGCAACGGACCATCAACTTGACTGCTATTATATAAAATTTAAGGGAGATCATCCGAAAGTAATGAACGAGCGGATTGCCGCATTTCAGTCTCCTTTTCTTCCTTATCCCAATCGTTGGCTTAATCCAAAATTTTACTTGTATCTGCTGCAACATGGTTACAAGGGACCACATTCTCGATGGTAACCCATTTTCATTGAACCGCCATTCTTGCGGCATCCAACGTATTTTTCATCAACATGGCGATGGTCATCGGCCCGACACCACCGGGCACCGGCGTGATGTGGGACGCCTTGGCGGCGACCTCGTCAAAAGCGACGTCGCCGGCCAGTTTGCCGTTAGCCAGACGGTTAACACCAACGTCAATCACGACCGCTCCCTCTTTCACCATGTCTGCGATTATCATCCCGGCCTTGCCCACAGCCGCAATGAGAACATCGGCGCGCGAGGTTACGGTTGGCAGATCTTTCGTCTTGGAATGACATATCGTCACGGTCGCGTTTTGCGCCAAAAGTAAAAGCGCCATGGGCTTGCCGACAATGTTGCTGCGCCCGACAACAACGGCATCTTTCCCGGAAAGGGTAACGCCCGTGTGGGCAATTAATTCCATGATGCCTCGCGGCGTGCAGGGAACAAACAGGGGTGAACCAGTGACAAGTCCCCCCACATTGTAGGGATTAAAACCATCCACGTCTTTGTGGGGATCAATCGCGGCAATGATTTTATCCGGGGCAATATGTTGGGGCAGGGGAAGTTGGACTAAAATACCGTGGATAAATTGATCGTGATTCAGGTCGTTGATTAAGCGCAATAGTTTTGCTTCGCTGGTATCGGCGGGAAGGTTGTATTCTCGAGAAAGAAACCCAACTTCCGCACAGGCTTTGGCCTTTCTTCCCACGTAAACTTGCGAGGCCGGATCTTCACCGACGAGCACGACGGCCAGTCCGGGGACAATACCGGTCTTCTCTTTGAAAACCAAAGTTTCTTCACGAACCGACTGACGAATGCCCTGCGCTATTTTGTTACCATCAATAATAACTGACATGCATTACCTTTCTGGATCATCAATTTTCCTCTGTTTGTTGAGATTTGCTAATGCCCGGAACAAAAAAGCCCTAAAACACACCATAAGGTAGCGTTGAGGGCCTTTTAAGTATTTTACGATGATAGAACCCTACTTAATACAATTCTAATATTTAGTCAGTCCATGAATGCGGAGGATCAGACATGCAACAATTTTTTCCAAAGCGTCCTTTACGCTCGAACCTCGCATCTTGCACATATCATTCTTATTACTATTTCTTTGCGATCAGATCATCCACAATTTTAAGCACAGCGTTGATTTCCACGTTGTTCCACGGGTTGTTTTTATCGGTATATCTTATATATTTAATCTTTTTATCTTTGCCGATCAATATAAACACCGACTTGCCTTTACAATTGCCCAACCCCCACGCATTAGGAAGTGTAAGGTCAATATCGGTCAGTATTGTGCTTTTATATTTTTCGATCTTTCCCTTGATTATTTCTCGAATAACGAAATTTGGCGCAGAAGAGTCCTTCATGTTGGCAACTCCCAATCCTCTGTAAACATCCTTACTATATTTTTTTGCCTTCATCGCGTCGTTTAACGGATCACCTAAATTAGATACACTCGTGTCGGCATAGGTTAACGCAATCACATGAGTGCCAAAATCTGGAATAGTCGCAGGGTCATTACTAGCATCCCTGATTTGAGGATTAGACAGTTCCTGCCCCACTGAAGCGGCATTGACAAATCCGGCACCGAAAGTAAAAGCAATGACCAAACATGCAACGACAACCATCAAACTTTTCCACAACAATGATCGCTCCATAGCAAACCTCTCTTAAATGTATTTTGTGATTATTCTCGCTGATTAAACAATGTGTGTCAAGAGAAAATTACCAGTTGGTAAAAGCACAGATTGTTTTGCGCGATGGGCTTTCGTCCAGACGACAAAGAAATCATCCGGCATTGTAAAGTGTATGAAAGAAATTTACGGCTTCCCGACAGGTACCATTGTTATCAGTGACGGATCATACTCCCGGGGCTTCTCGTACCCTAGAAGATTGAGGAGAGTCGCCGCCACATTGGACAGACCTTTTTCTTTGATATCCGCCATCCGGTATTCGCCCTGATACAAGGGATCATAGATAATAAAGGGAACCGGATTCAGGCTATGCGCGGTCTTTATTGATTTTGCGCCCTTTTTGTCTATCGTGAACATCTCATCTGCGTTACCATGGTCGGCCGTGATCACGGCAATGCCTCCTATCTCTTTTATGGCAGACAGCAGCTCTCCAACGCATTGATCCACGGTCTCCACCGCAATGATGGCTGCCTCCGTCATACCTGAGTGCCCAACCATGTCACCGTTCGGGAAATTCAGCCTTCCGAATTTGTAATTGCCACTCTTGAGCAGGTCTATAACAGTATCCGTTATCTCTTTGGCCTTCATCTTCGGGGCGCGGTCAAACTCAATCCTGTCGGAAGGGATCTCTATGTATTTTTCAAGTGATGCATCGATATAGCCGGAACGGTTGCCGTTCCAGAAGTACGTAACATGGCCGAACTTCTGTGTCTCAGATACGGCAAAGGTCTTTACCCCTTCAGCGCAAAGGTACTCACTGATGACACGATCGATAGCCGGAGGTTTTACAAGAAAATGGGGAGGTATACGGGCATCCCCGTCATACTCCATCATTCCTGCATAAAATATATCCGGAAGAGGTCCCCTGTCGAATTCAGAGAATTCCTTCTCGGAAAATGCTCTGGATATCTCAATGGCGCGATCACCGCGGAAGTTGAAAAAGATCACGGCATCCCCGTCATGAATCGTCCCATTGGATATCCCCGAACCATCGGCTACCACAAACGCGGGCAGATACTGATCCGTCGCCTTCGGATCTTCTTCGTAAAAGGTCTTCACTGCAGCGGAAGCGGATGGGAACTTCCTGCCCTTCCCCAGGACATGGGCCTCCCATCCCCTCTTCACGATATTCCAGTCGGAATTGTACCTGTCCATGGTTACCTTCATGCGTCCACCGCCTGAGGCTATGGCGTAGTCAAGACCTTTTTCCACTGAGATCTTTTTCAGTTTTTCCTCTGTAGGCTTAATATAATCAAGCGCCGTTCTCTCTCCCACATCCCTTCCGTCAAGAAGGGCATGGACCCTTACTCTATTTAAATTCAACTCAGCACATTTGTCGATCATGATGAATAACTGTTCAATATGTGAATGGACATTCCCGTCTGATAAGAGCCCGATAAAATGAACCGTCCC
>CAIVDK010000003.1 GCA_903904655.1 uncultured delta proteobacterium
AATTCCGGTTGAATTGGGCTTCCTGGCGTCTGAACAGACCGAAAAGAGAGGCGATTTCTCAATAGTATGAATTTTGCCAGATACCTTCATCGGGGTCATCAGCGCAACAGCCCACATCTTGTGGCAAAATTTTCTTGACATACAAGACGGCGTTTTTTATACTTCACCCACAAAAAGGAAGTTCTTATCGGTTTTAAAAAACCGACACTAAGTGCCCGTTTTGTCAAGTCTTTTTATTTAATTTTGCTAAATATTTTTGCCCCATGTGTTGTTGATACCATTGATGATTTATACCCTTATGACATGCAAGTCTCTAACCGGACATTGCTGAATTCATATGCAATGTGATATCGAAATTATGCAAACAGCGCGATCCACATGGCCTGTGTCAAAAAGCGCTGCAAGGGGAAATTACCCAATTTGCCGGAGTGAGTTCACCTTACGAAACGTCGGTAAATCCAGAAGTATTGGTGAAAACGATTTCGAAATCCACGAACTGATTTCTTTGGAAGAGTGACGGTCTTATCTCCCATAAGTAATTTACAGGAAAAGAAACATGAGCGGTATTTTTGGCTTCGTTCATCTGGATGGCCGACCGGCCTCCCGCAATTCTCTTCAGGCAATGGCTGACCAGATGGCAAATTGGGGGCCTGACGGTATCAACTTGATTTACTCCGGTTGTGCTGCTTTCGGTCATGCACTTTTAGTAGTTACCCACGAATCCCGATTTGAGAAAACACCATATTGCGACACAAAGAATGGAATCCTTTTAACGGCAGCGGCACGTTTGGATAACCGCGATGTGCTTTGTGATGCATTCGGCGTTTCTCTTGCTGAACGACCGTCAACATCAGACGGAAGGCTGGTTTTGCAGGCTTACAGAAAGTGGGGCGCGGAATCCTGTAAGAAACTTTTCGGTGACTGGTCATTTGCCGCCTGGCACATCAAAGAACAAAGGCTATTTCTGGCCAGAGATCATCTCGGTAATACAGGACTATATTATTATTTCAAACCACCTCTATTGGTTTTTGCATCAAATAGTGAGACAGTCCTTGCCCACCCAGAAGTGCCGCGCGAACTCGACGAATTAAGACTGGCGAAAAAATTGGGTTTCGACATACAGGGACGAGATTGGTCGCAGACATACTGGAAAGATATTTGTTGCCTCCCCTCTGCTCACAATATAACCATCGCAGGAACGAATGAAAAAATTGAAAACTACTGGCGGCTTGAGGGAGCACCAACGATTCATTTTGGTTCCGATTCGGAATATCTGGAAGGATTTCTAGAGCACTTCCGCCGGGCGGTATGCGTTCGACTCAACTCCACCCGACCCATCGGTACCCAACTAAGCGCTGGGCTTGATTCCAGCGCCGTGACGGCGCTTGCCGCAAGGGAATTGCAAAAAAACAGCCAACCCTTTGTCGCCTGCACATCCGTTCCCCTGCATCCAGCGGAAAAACTTTTTCCAAACAGACTCACCGACGAATGGCCGCTTGCCCATAAGGTGGCGGAGTTTTATGACAACATTGAACATATTCTCATTCGGGCCGACGACATTACGCCACTTGCCGCCATTGAGCGAAGCTTAAACATCACTCATATGCCGCAGCATGCCGCCGTCAATATGACTTGGATCATATCCCTATTTGAAAACGCACGGCGACGCAATCTGGGTGTAATGCTAACCGGACAGTTAGGTAACGGCGGGGTTTCCTGGAGCGGTGGTCGGGATTATATTTTCAATCTCTTTGCCCGGAATCAATGGCAAAAAGGACTCGGCGCATTGACAGCATGGAAGAAGCACCAGGGATGCTCATGGTTTCAGGCGTTAAAAATTCAGCTTTTGCGTCCAATGCTTTATCCTCTTTGGTCTGCATACCAGCAACTATTATTATCGAGTCCCCAGAACGATTTTCCTGTTTCTTTCATCTCTGAAGATTTTATTAGGCGTCTCGGTATGGAAAAAACCATAAAGGTCAGAAATCCATTCCTGGGTCATGCAAAACAAATGGATCCGCTGACAGAAAGGTTCCTGACAATCATCCGCAACGGCACCATGGTTGGTCCCTTATGGCAGGCTTTTGGCGCGTTCTATAATATGGAGGTGCGCGATCCGACGGCGGATGTTCGTCTGATTGAGTATTGCATGGGTGTTCCCGTTGAGCAGGACACTTTTAATGGAGGAGAACGAATGCTGATTCGCCGGGCCATGGCCGGAATTGTACCGGATGCGGTCCGCTGGAACACCTTACGAGGGAAGCAGGCCGCCGATATAATTTTCAGACTTATTGATCAGCGCGCAGATGTTGACCGGCAAATCGCCAGATTCGGATCAATACCGGCGATCAATAAATATATTTCTGTTGTGGCTATTAAACACATATGGAACACATTGTGTTCAGTCTCCTCACCCCGCACATCATCTGTAGCGGTTCAAGCGTTTCTTCAAGTTATGAATGTCGGATACTTTCTGGACGCAATATCAAAGAAGACCTGGGGAACAAACCATTAAAAACATACGCATGGGGAAATAAGGGTTGAAATAATTAAATATGTTTCTTAACGGCGGATAATCAATGGAACAAAAGTATTATTACCATTCAGGCCTGAACGTTGTTTCTAATCTGGATATTCCGGAATGGGCGGCGTTTGAGTGTTTTAAACCATTCCCCCAGCCGGATGTGACAATTGCCGTGAACCATTGTCCATTCACGGATATGGACATAAAAAGATCAAATGCGCCACAGTTCGATTCATCAGCTGTTCTGGATAAAGCACCGGTCACGCCCCAGGCCCCATCATGTGAAGAATATTATTTTCAAATTCCTGATGTTGGTAATTACAGGATAAAAAAAGGAAATGAAATTATCGTAACACCTTTTCCATCTGCCAGCTGGCGCGAGATTCGTTTGTTCCTGCTGGGCTCGGCATGGGGTGCATTATGTTATCAACGCGGTTTACTCGTCTTGCACGCAAGCGCTATCCGGGTGAACAATGGAGTCGCTGCATTTTGTGCGCCTCCAAAACATGGAAAATCATCGCTGGTTGCATGGTTGACGGAACGCGGATACCCCTTTATCAGTGATGATTTATGCCGCATTGATCCTTTTGCGCCAGAGGGACCCGTAATATTTCCCTCCACACCAAAGCTTAAATTATGCCGTGATACTTTGGAAACTTTAGAATGGCGATATGACAAAATGGAAAAGGATCATTTTCGAACCGATAAATACCATCATCCCATGCCTTATCAAGGCATTACCCCGTTACCGTTACGCGAAATTTACTTGCTAAAATGGGGTAATTTATCTATAAATAAACTACTCGGAGCAGATAGTTTACGGGGATTAGTGTCAAATGCCACCTATCGTGCGGAGTTTCTTGACCCAATTGGTTTTTTGGGGGCTTACTGGACCCATTGCATGGCATTGACGCAATCGGTGACCGTCTGGGAGTTTATTAGACCGTTGGACATCTCGTTGATGGATCAAACTGTGGACATTCTGATCGCCAATTTGCACGGCAAGAATAATTCAAAGTAGCGCATGAGGGAATTATGCAACTGGAATCGATTATTCAACGAAATGATCAGGTATTATTCAGTAAATTGAATGGTGAGATGCTGGCAATCGATTCCCAAGCCGGTTACTTTTATTCGATGAACATTACGGCGGGACGCATTTGGGAATTGATCGCAAATCCACTGCCCGTCCGAGAAATTTGCTCAATTTTGAGCAAAGACTTTAACGTAAATGCTGAGCAGTGTGAACGTGAAGTGCTGCAGCTATTACAAAATCTTCTTGAGGCCGGGCTCCTGAAGGTGAATGCTTGAAAAAAGCAAAAATAATCATGGGCGAGTTGCAGATGCGCTATTGGGTTATGCGAAGGTTACTTTTAATCGAAGCGGCGATATATTTAATTTTTGCGCGATTCGCGTTGAAATTGTTTTCTTTTCGAAGTTTGTGTCTGTTTTTTAATCGTCCTGTACGACAACGGGAAGTAACAGGAGAAAAACGCAAATTAATCCGTAAAAATGTTGCATGGGCGATTCGATCGATGATAAAGCAATTACCGGGGGAAACTGTTTGCTTCCCCCGCAGTATTGCAGCACAGGCAATGTTGCGCCGGCATGGTATCAGTGCAACCTTATGCTATGGAGCAAAAAAATTAAACGAACGGGGATTAACTGCGCACACATGGGTAATGGATGGCGAAGAAGGCGTGGTCGGTTACAGACTTGCGCACCAATATCACATTTTGGCACGTTACCCTGATGGAACCGGCGCAATAAAAAAATAAGATAGGATACGTCTGATAAAAGTAAGTGGTAAAATAAATTTTACGTGAATCAAAAATCAAGGAGCTGCTAGAATGAAACAAAACAGTAATTTGCCTGAAGCAAGCACAAACGCGACAGAGTTAAAAGCCACGTCCACCCCTCAACCTTGGGTAACACCGACCTTTGAACGCGAGGATTTGAAAAAGGCTCTATCGAGTCCTAGTGGTTCAGGCAGCGACGGTACAGTATATAGTTGATGGGAACAATTCCTTTTGCTTGGATTCTCATTTCGGGAAACAACGCATAGTAAAGACAAGTTTTATGGGCTGACCATAATATCCGTGTAAAAAAGGATACCCTCTATTTACAATGAAATCAGTGCCAGCGGACACACCCCTCATTTCAGTGGTGATGCCGGTCTATAATGCCGAAGCGTTTCTGACCGAATCCATTCATTCGATTCTATCGCAGACATATCATCATTTTGAGCTTATCATTATCGACGACGGCTCTACAGATGGTTCTATAAACATCATTAACGAATTCGCCAAAAGAGATGCTCGCATTTGTCCTATTTTTTCAAAACATGGTGGCGCATATTTTTGCCGTAATATCGGCATCAAAGCGAGCAATGGCGAGTTCATTGCCTATATGGATGCGGATGACGTCTCATTACCTGAACGTTTTGCTGTTCAACTTGAATGGATGCGAAAGAATAGTCTTGACGTATGTGGCAGCTGTGCCAGAGCCTTTGGTGACAGTGATCGTATATGGTGGTTTCCTGAAAAACATGAAGCAATTTGCAAGGAATTGGTATTATGGGGTGCATTGCTGCATCCCACAGTTATATTGAAATCAGAAATTGCCAAGAAGCACTTATATCATGAAGCTCTCATGACAATGGGCGACTATGAAATGTGGACAAGGCTGGCGCCGTTGTATCGTATGGGTAATGTGCCGCAGATATTACATAAATGGCGTAGCCATCAGCGTCAGACACATGTTGTATTAAAAACAGAGGGACGATCTAATATTCGAAACTTCCTTCCTCTTTATTACAGATCCATGTTCCCACAAGCCACTCAAGATGACTATGCCGTATTGGCGTACACTGCGGAAAAAATCCCTTTTCATGATTTAGCGGAATTGGAACGCGCAGGCCTCTGGTTGATAGAACTATCCAACACTACGGACTGGTTTTTACGAAAGAAAATGGCAGGCCGCTGGCGTTCCGCCTGCCAAAGATCATCCCACCTGGGATTGGGATGCTACCGGCTTTATAAAAATATATTACGACAATTTGGCGACGTATCAGACGGTCCATCACTGATGCTGTGGTTTACATGTGCATTGCGGATTAAATCCAGTTCAAAATTGCACAGCCTTCCCGATATATTAAAAAAGATACGGACAAATTACATTGAGAAGATCACGAAACACGGCAGGCAACATCGTTTTCAGGAGAGTTAAAAAGTGTCCTATGTTTCGACCAGACATCCTCTGATATCCGTTGTAATGCCCGTCTATAATGCTGAAGTCCATGTTGCAGAAGCCATTTCCTCTATTTTGGCGCAGACCTGCTCAAACTTTGAATTCATTATTGTGGATGATGGTTCAACGGATGCTTCCATAAATGTCATCCGGCAATATGCTGAACAGGATGCACGGATCCGACCACTGTATCTCAATCACTGCGGTCAGGCTGGCGCACTAAATGCAGGGATAGAGATGGCACAGGGCCAATTGATCGCACATATGGATAATGATGACATTGCATTGCCTGAGCGTTTTGATATCCAACTCGCCTGGATGAGGAAAACCGGCGTGGACATCTGCGGCGGACAACTAAAGAGGTTTGGCCTTCAGAGTGGACACCTCTGGTTTCCAGAGACACATGAAGCAATTCGTAACGAATTGTTGTTTCGCGTCAGCCTGCATCATGGCAGTTCTCTGCTGCGCACAGAAATTGCCAAAAAACATCTTTTCAACAGAGACACGCCTTTTGTTGATTATGAGATATTAACGCGATTGGCACTGCTTTATAAGCTTGGGAATGTGCCTCAAATCCTACTCAAATATCGAAGTCATCCCCTGCAAACGCACATCATTTATAAAAAAGATTTTTTTACAGATATGAATCTGTTTCGCAAAAACTATTTTTTTCAGATGTACCCCGATGCCACGCAAAATGATTTTAATATAATTTCCTGCCTCGCCAGAAACATGGTTTCAGCAACCCTGGAAGATTTGCAGCGCGCCGGATTATGGTTGGCCCGTCTGGCACAGACACCGGACATTTTTTTGCGTCGAAAGATGGCTGATCGCTGGAGGTCAGCATGCCAGAGATCCTCATTCCTTGGACTCCGATGCTATCGGCTTTATAATCAACATTATTCCTTGTTCAAAGTGCCGGAAGTCCGTAGTAACTCGCTATGGATTAGCTGTGCCCTGCGCCTGAAAGCCGATTCACGATTTGCTAATATCGTCCGTAGCGTAAAAAATAAACAATGGATCAAACGACATGAAATTACCTAATTTTTTCATTATTGGGGCACCCAAATCGGGAACAACAGCACTCTATCACTGCCTTAAACAGCATCCCGATATTTTTATGAGTAGAATCAAAGAACCTTTATTCTTTGCTTTTTCGGGAGAGCCACCTGTCCTTGCAGGCCCAAATGGGACCTTTTGTCGGCGGGTTGCACGTTGGCGGCCTCGCGATTATATGCTTCTCTTTGCAGATTCAAAGCATGAACGCGTCATTGGTGAAGCATCGCAAGTCTATCTGCGTACAACGGAAGCAGCACAGCGGATCAAACAGCATTTACCTCATAGTCACATCATTGCCGTACTTAGACAACCTGCCGATCGTGCTTATTCACATTACACTTTTCTCCGTCAAAAAAATATCGAACCAGCCAGGTCATTTTCTGATGCACTTGCTCATGAAGCGACACGCTTGAAGGAAGGTTGGTTTTCCGGTTTTTATCACAAATCAAATGGCTATTACTACAAGCAACTGTCTACTTGGTATGATTTGTTTCCTCGTCAACAAATTAAAGTATACCTGTATGAGGATTGGCGAGAAACTCCTCAAGAAATGATGCGCGATATCTTTCGTTTTTTGAAAGTTGACGATGACTTCCAACCTGATATAAAAACAAGCAACGTAACATTGATCCCTAAAAGCCACCAACTGCATAGACTTGCCGGCAATCAATGGTTGGAAAATAAATTTGGCCGTTTATTGTCCAGACGATCACTACAAGCGATACAGAACGCGTTGATAAGGTTTGATACCCGCTTTAATCTTACGCCACCACCACCGATGGACCATAGAATTCGCGCGGAATTAACAGAAGAATATCGCAAAGACATCTTGATGTTGCAAGATCTGATTGGCAGAGACCTCTCACGATGGCTTTGTCCCAAATACAAAACGTAATATTTTTTCTTCAATAAGTGTGTTGACTGGGACCAAATGGGAACATCCGTAAGTAATTTGGTTGATGAGGTAAGCATTAATATATATGACAATTTCTGACTGGAGTTGCCAGGAATAACAGTCTGCAAGGCGCGATCCCGAAAATATTCTTCCATCACACTCTGCGCGTCCTTGATGGCCAGTTTAAAAAAAAGCGGATATTTTTCAGGGGTTGTCTCCAGGGTAATTCGGGTAATTCGGGGGGGTAATTCGGGGGTAATGCGGGGGTAATTC
>CAIVDK010000004.1 GCA_903904655.1 uncultured delta proteobacterium
GGGAAAAGTTTTGATCCTCTGGGTTATCGGCCGACGGGACGCGCTTCGAGACTTCAAGCGGGAGGCTCAGGAGTGCTCTATCCCTGTTCACGGAGAATTGTTCCGTGCAGTCGAATGCCTGACGTATGCGTCGCGTTACACTGTGCGCAAAAAAACACATCAACTGATTCATACCGGAAAACACAAACTGTTGCTGAAGACTGCGTCCATTCTTTCAGACTGCCCCGAACGAATCTGGGATGAATACGACAGCAAACGGCTGCTCAAAACATATGACATACCCGTGGTTGAAGAAAAAATCGTGGAATCGGCCGCCGCTGCGCTTCGCGCCGCGCGCAAGATGGAATTTCCCGTCGTCCTCAAGGGACTCGCCAAAGGGCAGGTGCATAAAACGGAATCGGGGCTGGTCTGCCTAGGCATCACCTCAACCGCCGCACTCAAAACCGCCTATGCCAATTTGACCCGCCGGATGAAAGGCAAAGGAAGAATTCTGCTGCAGAGGCAGATGCCCATCGAATATGAACTGATTGTCGGCATACTGCAAGATTCGCAGTTCGGTGCCTGCGTAATGTTTGGTCTGGGCGGCATTTTTTCCGAACTGCAAAAGGACGTCGTCTTCGCACCCGCGCCGCTTTCCGCGTCAACTGCAAAAGAACTGATCCGGCGCATTTCGGGCAAGAAACTTCTTCAGGGCTTCCGCGGCAGAAAGCCGTTGGATATGAAATTGATGGCAAGTATATTGGTGAACCTGGGTAACCTCGCCGCCTCCTGCCCGGATATCGAGCAGATCGACGTCAATCCTCTGGTCGTGCATCAGGGAAAGCCTGTAGCGGTGGACGCCACCATCGTGAGACGTCTCGCGTGAAACGTGACCCTCTTTCTGACCTAACCACCTGATGACCTGATGACCTGATGACCTGAAGGTCACACGAGGTCACACGGGGTAACACGGGGTGGCGCGAGCGTATCCCGTGTGTGCGGGTGTCGCGACCGTTCCCTGCTGTTATTTCTTTTTTAAAAGCGTTTTATGAAGACTCGTAGTCCTTTTCTTGTTAACCGGCGTGACCGTTTTACGCTTCCTCTGCGGCGCCTTGACCGGTTTTTTCCAGTCGCCAGTTTCCAGCGCCAGTTTCACGACGTCCATCATGTCGCTGACAAAATGGAAGGTAATGCTCTTTTGCACGTTGGCTGGAATATCTTCTATATCCTTGCGGTTCCATGCAGGCAAAATTAGGGTTTTGATGCCGGCCCGATAGGCCGCCAGCACTTTTTCCTTGATGCCGCCCACCGGCAGCACCGCACCGCGCAATGTGATTTCGCCAGTCATGGCCAGGTGCTTTTTAACCTTCCGATTGGTGAGTAAGGAGGTCAACGCCGTGAGCATCGTCACGCCCGCCGACGGTCCATCCTTGGGAATCGCGCCCGCCGGAACATGAATGTGAATATCCCGTTCATCGAAGAAATCCGGATCCACGCCCAGCTCTTTGGCGTTGGTGCGAATAAAGCTCAACGCCGCCGAAACCGACTCCTTCATAACGTCGCCTAATTGTCCGGTCAGGGTGAGACCTTTTTTACCTTTCATGGCCGTGGCTTCGATAAAGAGCATGTCGCCGCCCACCGGCGTCCAGGCCAGGCCGATGGCGATGCCGGGCTTGGTAATGCGTGCGTCAATATCCGTCGGAACGCGGACCGGCCCCAGATAATTGTGAATATCTTTTTCCGTCAGCGTTTTCGATTTGATGACGCCTTCGGCAATCTGCGCGGCCACACCCCGGCAGGCGCTGGCGATTTCGCGCTCCAGATTGCGCACGCCCGCTTCCCGCGTGTAGCCGGTAATCACGGTGGTGAGCGCCTTAACCGTCATCTTGAACTGCGGCGCGGTCAGGCCGTTTTCCTTCAATTGCCGCGGGATTAAATACCGTTGGGCGATTTTCACTTTTTCTTCCTGCGTGTAGCCCGTCAGCTCGATGACTTCCAAGCGATCCAGGAGCGCCGGAGGAATGGTGTCCAGCACATTGGCCGTTGCGATAAACACGACATGCGACAGATCAAACGGCACGTCCAGATAGTGATCGGAAAACGTGTTGTTCTGCTGCGGATCTAAAACTTCCAGCAGGGCCGACGAGGGGTCCCCCCGGAAATCGCTGCCGACTTTATCGATTTCATCGAGCATGAACACAGGGTTGTTCGATTCCGCGCGCCTGAGACTCTGAATAATCCGTCCGGGCAAAGCGCCGACATAGGTGCGGCGATGGCCGCGGATTTCCGCTTCATCCCGCACACCGCCCAGCGATATGCGCACAAACTTGCGGGCAAGCGCCCGGGCGATTGAATGACCCAGCGATGTCTTGCCCGTGCCCGGAGGGCCAACAAAGCAAAGAATCGGTCCCTTGGAATCCGGTTTGAGTTTGCGCACGGCCAGATACTCGATGATGCGTTTCTTGGCCTTGGCCAGCCCATAGTGGTCTTCATCCAGAATCTGGCGCGCCCTGGGAATATCCAGATTATCCGTCGTGCCCTCATTCCAGGGCAGCGTCGTTATCCAGTCCAGATAGGTCGAGGATACCGTGTATTCCGCCGAAGACGGATTCATGCGGGAGAGCCGCTCCAGCTCGCGCAGCGCCTCTTTTTTTGCCTCTTCGGGTATATTTTTCTCCTCAATCTTTTTGCGGTACTCATCCGTCTCCACCGCATTTTCGTCGGTTTCGCCCAGTTCTTGTTTGATGGCCTTCAACTGCTGGCGCAGGTAATATTCGCGCTGATTTTTGTCGATATCGTCTTTCACCTTGGTCTGAATTTTATTGCCCAGTTCGAGAACTTCCATCTGGTGATTGACCAGACGGGTCAGTTCCTTGAGGCGCTTTTTCACGTCGGCGGTATCGAGCACTTTCTGCTTCTCCTCCACCGGCGCATTGATAACCGACGTAATCAAATCGGCGAGTGTCCCGGCTTCTGTGACGGACTTGGCCATCGAACCAAACTCCGGCGGAAGAAAAGGCGAAAGCTTTAATATGCGGTCGAACAGCGACAGCAAATTAGACATCAGAGCTTCGGTCTCCAGATCTTTGACCTCCTTCTCCTCAATCAATTTAATGCGCGCCTGTTGATAGGATTTGCCTGCAATCAGTTCCTCTATCGAAAAACGGCTGACACCCTGCAAAAGCAGCTGCGTTCGGTTTTCCGACGTCTTGGCCATCTTCAGAATCATGGCGCAGGTGCCCACTTGATGCATGTCGCCAAGCGTATATTGGTCCGGTGTTTCCGGCTCTTTTTTTGTCATGATGAGCCCCACCAGGCGGTCTTTGGTCATGGCTTCGTCCACCAATAGCGAAGCGCTGCCCGTAACTTCCAGCGGAATCATGGTTTTGGGAAAGACCAATACATTTTGTAACGGAAGAATCGGAATCACTTCCGGAATATTGAAATTATTTTTATTTTCAGACCCGTTTTGTTGAGTCATGATAACCTCCAAATGTTGTTGTCGATAAAAAAAGCTACTTCGTCGAAATGACCGACACGCGATGCGCTTTATGGACCGGCAGCTTGTTCATCCTCACCATCAAAATACCGTCGGTATAAGATGCAACCGCGGATTCACCGTCCACTTGCGCGGGCAGGGCAAC
>CAIVDK010000005.1 GCA_903904655.1 uncultured delta proteobacterium
CACGGCGATTGCGCCGCTGTTTCGAACGGCGAATCTTTCACCGGCCATGCCGTTAATATAAACTTCTCCGCCGGTTGCCCCGAACAGATTGACGTTTCCTGCAATGATATTATTCCTGGGACGGAATGTCGATTTTTTATGAGGATAGAGAATTATCTTGCCGCCGGACAATCCTTTTCCCAAATAGTCGTTTGTATCTCCTTCCAGTTCGAAGGTAATCCCGGAAGCCAAAAAAGCGCCAAAACTCTGGCCTGCGGAACCGGTAAATTTACAGTTAATCGTATCGGGAGGCAAACCCGCGCTACCATACTTTTTAGAGACTTCGTAAGAAAGAGTAGCGCCTGTCGTTCGGTTGCAGTTACGAATGGGCAATTCCATCGAGACGCGCTTTTTATTGCTTAATGCCGCTTTTGCTTTTTCGATAAGGATCGGGTCAATCGCCAACGAAAAGTCGTGAACCTGCGCTGTCGTGCAATGGAGGCTTGCCCCTGCCGGAACTTCCGGCATCGTAAGAACCTTGGAGAAATCCAGCCCGCTTGCCTTCCAGTGTTTAATTGCTTCGTTTACGTCCAGAATATCCACACGGCCAACCATTTCATCTATCGTTCTGAAGCCAAGGCATGCCATGATTTCCCGCACATCCTCGGCAACATATTTCATAAAGTTCATTAGATGCTCCGGCTTCCCCGGAAATTTTGCGCGGAGCGAGGGATCTTGCGTGGCCACGCCCACAGGGCAAGTGTTGACATGACATTTACGCATCATAACGCAGCCAAGAGAAACAAGTGATGCTGTGCCAAAGCCATACTCCTCTGCACCAAGCAGGGCGGCGATAACAACATCCCTGCCGGTTCTCATCTGACCGTCAGCCTGAACGCGGATTCTTTCGCGGAGGCGATTCATTACAAGGGTCTGCTGGGTTTCCGCAAGACCTATTTCCCAGGGAATGCCAGCATGTTTAATGGATGAAATAGGTGAGTTTCCAGTGCCGCCGTCGTGTCCGCTGATAAGAACCATGTCCGCCTTGCCTTTTGCAACGCCTGCCGCGATCGTGCCGACGCCGACTTCGGCTACAAGTTTCACGGAGATCCGCGCGGTAGGATTCGCATTCTTAAGGTCGTAGATAAGCTGTGCGAGGTCTTCAATTGAATAGATGTCATGATGAGGAGGAGGAGATATCAGTGTTACGCCCGGCGTTGAGTGCCGCACTTTTGCGATAATTTCATCAACTTTAAACCCGGCAAGCTGTCCGCCTTCGCCGGGCTTTGCGCCCTGGGCCATTTTAATTTGTAATTCCTGTGAATTAGCAAGGTAGTTGCTTGTGACGCCGAATCGCCCGGATGCTACCTGCTTAATCATACTTTTTTTAGAATCGCCGTTAGGCAGAGGCGTATAACGTTCCTCATCTTCACCGCCTTCGCCGGAATTGCTTGATGCGCCAATACGATTCATGGCAATGGCAATGCTTTCATGAGCTTCCTTGCTGATAGAGCCGAAAGACATTGCGGAGCTGACAAATCGTTTAACGATTGACTCAACAGGCTCAACTTCGTCTATGGGAATCGCTTCTGATTTCCTGAATTTAAATAGTCCCCGCAATGTGCAAAGATTTCTGCCCGCATCGTTAATCAGAGCTGCATATTGTTTATAGTACTCATAACTGGATTCTCTTACTGCACGGTGTATAAGGGCAATCGCTTCGGGAGAGTAGAGATGTTTTTCGGAAAATTTACGATACTGAATATTGCCGCCCGAGTCGAGCGATTCTAGCTCAATATCGTCTTTTGCAAATGCGGCCTTATGACGCATGAGAACTTCACGGGCTACTGTCTCAATGCCGATTCCGCCGATGCGCGATGATGTGCCGGGAAAATATCTTTCTATAAATTCTTCATTAAGGCCGACAGCCTCAAATATCTGCGCCCCTCTGTAACTTCGTATGGTGGAAATTCCCATCTTTGACATTAGCTTGAGAAGCCCTTTTTTAAGGGCGGTAATATAATTTTCAAAGCA
>CAIVDK010000006.1 GCA_903904655.1 uncultured delta proteobacterium
CCCGTGTGCGCCGCAGGGTTCCTCTTGAAAAATGAAATAGAGTATTTTAATAAGGCCATGGGCAATCCTGCAAGGCCGCTGGTCGCCATTATCGGCGGAGCCAAAGTGTCCGACAAAATCAAGGTTTTGGAAAATGTCATCGATAAAGTAGACCGTCTTATCGTGGGCGGCGGCATGGCCTTTACCTTCCTGAAAGCCCAGGGTTTTAACGTCGGCAAATCCCTATGTGAAACGGAAATGCTGGACCTGGCCCGTAAGATCATGGAGAAGGCGAAACAAAAGAACGTTCAGTTTTTATTGCCGGTCGATGCGGTGATCGCCAAGGCGCCCGTAGCGGACGCTGAAACAAAAGTTGTCGCCGTCAAAGACATTCCCGACGAATGGATGGGTCTGGATATCGGTCCCGCGACCATCGTGGCTTTTTCCGACGCCGTAAAAACGGCCAAGACGATTGTCTGGAATGGGCCGCTGGGCATGTTTGAACTCGCCCCTTTCAGCAAGGGCACCTTCGCGCTGGTTACCGCGGTTATCGCTTCCGGCGCGCTGACGATTGTCGGTGGCGGCGATACCGATACCGCCATTCACAAAACAGGGAAGAGCGATAAAATATCTTACATCTCAACTGGTGGCGGAGCGTTTCTGGAACTTTTGGAAGGCAAGACCCTGCCGGCAGTGGCCGCACTCGGATAAACCGCCTCGCGAGCTCGCTGAGGCGAATTAACGCTTGTCCCGCAACAGCGGGATTAAAACGGAGGAAACAAATGAGAAAGTGGATTGTCGCCGGCAACTGGAAAATGCACAACACCATCGGGGAATCCGTGGCGCTGGCTTACGCGATTAAAGAAGGAACAACCGGTTTGAAAAACGGCGAGGTCATTGTGGCTCCGCCGTTTACCGCTTTGCATAGCGTCGGCGAGACCATCAAGGGCTCCGCCGTGGCACTTGCTGCGCAAAACATGTATTATGAAGATAAAGGCGCGTTCACCGGCGAAGTTTCTCCGTCAATGCTCACGGATGCCGGCTGTAAATATGTTATTATCGGGCATTCCGAGCGTCGCAAATATTTTAATGAAAGCGATGAAAATGTTAATTTAAAAGTAATGAAAGCGTTGGCAACCGGCTTGAAGCCGATTGTCTGTGTCGGCGAAACGGATGGCGAAAGAAACAAAGGCGTTACGCAGGCTGTCGTGAACCGGCAAGTACGCAAAGCGCTGGCCGGTGTCATTAAGATTGATCATATTGTTATCGCCTATGAACCGGTCTGGGCGATCGGAACAGGCAAGGTGGCCACCTCCGCTCAGGCCGAGGACGTTCACGATTTCATTCGCCGTCTTCTCGTTGAAATATATGGCTGTATGGCCGATGATGTTCGTATTCTCTATGGAGGCAGTGTGACGAAAGATAATATCGGCGAGTTGATCGCGATGGAAGATATCGACGGCGCACTGGTCGGCGGCGCATCGTTAAAACCGGACGACTTTTTAGGCATCATCAATAAAATGCCGTAAAGCATTTTTATATGTCATTGCGAACCGGCTCTCAGCCGGTGTGGCAATCTTAATTCCGCAGGGAACGGTCGCCCCGGCATACGACCGGGCGACCGTTCCCTGCGTTTCACGAAATACGAGATACGCATTTCACCTATAGCCTATGACCCGCATACTAATCGTTTATCATTCCCAAACCGGCCACACCAAACAAATGGCCGATGCCGTCTTTGAAGGTGCAAAAGCCATTGACGGCGTCGAAGTCATCCTGAAAAAAGCCGGCGACGCGACACTCGATGACCTTTTAACCTGCAACGGTTTGGCTATCGGCACGCCGGAAAACTTCGGCTACATGTCCGGCATGATCAAGGATTTTTTCGACCGGACCTACGCTGAGGCGCAGGACAAAGTTTTCCGCAAACCCTATGTCGTTTTCATCAGTGCGGGCAACGACGGCTCAGGCGCGCTCAAAGCCATCGAGCGCATCGCCCTGGGCTACAAATTCAAAAACGTTTTCACCCCGGTCATTGCCAAAGGAAAAATCACCGAAGAAATCCTCGAACAATGCCGCGATCTGGGCGGGACGCTGGCCGGCGGGTGTGCAATGGGAATCTACTAAAAGGCTGACTCCCTTTTTTTACCTAATGGATATTATTGGAGCATTATGAAAGAAACTAAATTGTCACCTGTAAAAACAAAATCAAAAATCAGAGAATTTATTGAAGCAATCCTGACGGCTTTCCTGATCGCCGCCTTTATCATCTCATTTGTGGTCCAGGCGTTTAAAATACCGTCCGGTTCCATGATTCCGGCCCTACTGGTCGGCGATCATCTTTTTGTCAACAAATTTATTTACGGCGTAAAAATCCCGTACTGCAGAATAACGATCATACCGATTACCGACCCGAAAACGGGCGACGTCATCGTTTTTACTTACCCGCAGGACCGATCCAAAGATTTTATCAAACGGGTCATCGGCACTGCCGGCGATAAGATTGAAATGAAAAACAAAAAACTATTCATCAATGATCAGGTTTTTACGGATACTTTCGGCATTTATAACGACGATGCGATTTATCCGGCCAACGTGCAGCCGCGTGATAATTTCGGACCGGTGACGGTTCCGCAGGGTTCTCTTTTTGTCATGGGTGATAATCGCGATCATAGTCTGGACAGCCGCTTCTGGGGATTTGTCGATTTGAAGGACGTTCAGGGCAAGGCATTTATTATTTACTGGTCATGGGATGCAGAAGAAAAGAATGTCCGTTGGGACCGCCTGGTTAAACTGATCAAATAACGGCGGGGAATCAACAAACAAACCAGGCCCTACGCCCCCGCTGGATCATCGACGGTGACTGCAGTGTGTTTCTCATCCGGAAGCCATCGCCTAAGCGCCGCAATCAGCAAGGCGAGATCGACTGGCTTGTTCAGATGATCGTTCATCCCGGCATCCAGGCTTTTTTCCCGGTCGCCGGGCAGGGCGTGGGCCGTCATGGCGAGGATCGGCAGGCGCGCTGCACTCCCTTTGTCCAGACTGCGAATCTCGCGGGTGGCCGCGATACCGTCCATCTCCGGCATCTGGATGTCCATAAACAGGATATCGTAGTCCTGCGCGCGAACCATTGCCAATGCCTCCCTGCCGTTTGCGGCGGTGTCCACATCGATTCCCGACTGCCGAAGCAGTTCGGTGATAATCTCCTGATGGATTTCGTGATCCTCGGCCACCAGCGCCCGGACACCGGTGAAGCGTTCTCAGGGCTTAACCGGATGCAGCGGCAGACCCTGCGCCATAACCTCCGGAACGACCGGAACGGAAAGAACAACCGTAAAGACACTCCCCTTACCGGGTGTACTTTCTGCCCGGATTGTCCCCCCCATGAGCTCGACCAATTGCCTGCTGATCGCAAGCCCCAGACCGGTTCCCCCGAAACGACGGGTTGTTGACTCGTCGGCCTGGCCAAAAACCGTGAACAGCCGTGACAGCTCCTCCTCCGTCATCCCGATGCCCGTGTCCTGCACGCTAATCTCCAGCTCCACCTCTGTAGCGGTCTGCCGCCGGACCTTGACCGTAAGCCGGATGGCGCCCGCCTGCGTAAACTTGACGGCATTGCCCATCAGGTTGTTGATCACCTGAGTCAGGCGCAGGGGATCGCCATGGAGAGCCGCGGGAAGCTTCGGGTCAATGGTGGCCTGGAGCCTGATCCCCTTCTTCGCAACCTGGGATCCGAAAATGTTCACCACGTTTTCCATCACCTCTTCCATGGAAAAAGGAGCGCTTTCGAGGGTGAGCTTTCCTGCATTGATCCTCGAAAAGTCCAGGATATCATTGAGGATGGCAAGCAGCGCCTTGCCGCTCGTCCGGATCTTCTCCGCGAAGTTGCGCTGTTTGTCCGTAAGGGAGGTGCCCAAAAGCAACTCCGTCATGCCCAGCATCCCGCTCATCGGCGTCCGAATCTCATGGCTCATGTTGGCCAGAAACGTACTCTTTGCAAGGTTGGCCACCTCAGCGGCCTCTCTGGCAAGGAGTAATTGTTCTTCGGTCTGCTTACTCGCGGTGATGTCCCAATTGGTACCGATCATATGAGTGGGTTGGCCTGCGGCATCGCGCTGCACGATGCCAAGGGCACGGATGTTACGGATGGTTCCGTCCGGCCGGACAACGCGAAACTCGGTGTCGAGTTCCTTTTCACCGCGCAGCGCCATCTGAATTTCTATGTCCACGCGCTGCAGGTCGTCCGGGTAGAAACCCACTTTCCAGGCCTCATAGGTGCCGCCGAATTGATCGGGTTTTATGCCGTAGAGAACGTACATCTGGTCATCCCATTTCAGATGATTATTCACAACGTCATAATCCCAAATACCGACACCGCCCGCACATGTGGCTAACGACAGGCGGCTAACTGCCTGCTGTAGCGCCTCCTCCACCTGCTTGTGGTCGGTTATATCGCGTATGCTTGATCGATGACCCATGCTGACTCCCTCGGAATCATAGATCGTTTGCCAAGAGATCCCCGCCCATTTCAATCTTCCGTCTTTGCACCGAACACGGAACTCAACATTGGCTCCCGATGATCCCTGAATCGCTGTTGCCAAGTGTTGGCGCACTGCATCACGGTCGGCTTCATCTATCAAAGGAAAAGGGAAATCCGTCATAGCTCGACATTCATCTGCCGAGTACCCGGTGAAAGGCAACACCGCACTGTTGATCCAGAGAAGCTTTCCATCGGTTCCGACCCAGTTTTCCCAGTCATAAGTGTAGTCGGCGATTGCGCTGAAGCGTTCCTTGCTCTCCTTTAGCGCCTTCTCCGTCTGCTTGCGCACGGTGATGTCCTCGATAGCCAGGAGGATGATCCGCTCTTTGCTCAACACTTTTTGAATTTGCCGGGCATTTAAAAGCATTATGCGCCTGCCAATGGTAGCAAAATCGTGGTCAACCTCATAGTCATCAAAGGTTGTTCTTTGGGAAAGGATGGTTTCGAGCAGTTCCCGCAGCTTGGGAATATCCCACTGTTTATTGCCCAGGTCATAGATAAGCTGTCCCACGGTCTCTTCGGGACTTACTTTGAAGAATTCATAGAAGGAACGGCTGGCGGTTAGCACCCTTAAATCTTGATCCAGAACGATTAAGGGTTCCCGCACGGTGTTGATCATGCCCTCGGCGTATTCTCGGGCTTCATCAGCGGGTATTTTAGTTGCTTCCGTTTCCATGTGGATCCGACGCAATACCTCGTTCTGCATCTCCAGTTCGATCTGGTGTACCCGCAGCTCGCGGAGCATCTGCCGGGTTTCTTCGAGTGACAGCAACTCCAGATTCTCCGGCGACTGGGCTTCTTTTTTTCTGGCAATTTCTTCGGCCTTCTTGCGCAAATCCGCAACTCGTCCTGCATTTGTCACTTTCTTAGTCATTAGTTTTGCCCTTTGGAATCATGAGTATTAAACCACAGACTACGACGACTGCTGCGCCTGGTCAACACATGACCTATCCAGTTGTGATTCATAGAATATACATTGTAGCTACAATAGGTTATATAAATTGGGGGGGGGGGGGTAACTGCCTTTTTTTGCGGTGGCGGTCTAACCATGCAGATGTACTCATCACGCATTTTTTCAAACATTTGCACATCCAAATTATACGTTGATAAAAAATTATATAAATCTGATCAGTTCGCTTTTGAGTTCATCTGGAGCCTACTCTCAAATCCTGCTAAGTCAACATATTAATGAAGTTTCTGCCTGATGCTTTTTTACCGTCCCTGAAAGCAGCAACTTTTATTGAGTTAGCCGTTTTACTGACTTCACGAAGGATTGCTCTTGTCTCCAGCTGCGAATCAAAAGATTACCTGAGAAAAGAGAAAACCTGTGGTCTTTCGAGATGGCCGCCTGCCATGACGCGGGCCTTGCCATAGCCCCTATTTTTCAGCATCAAGCAGGTCGAGGGCTTCTTGGAGACGGTAGCTCCGGACTAGGCGGTTCACTTCCAAAAGAAGGATCTCCTGCTCTTCTGGCCAGCTCTTTTTCAGCAAAGTCGTCATCATTTCCTTGCAGGGCAACGGTTCATCGCTTGTCAGTGCCTTCCTCAGATCATCCAGCAATGGCATCAGTTCGGCAAAATCCCCCGGAGGCACTTCCGGCCTGGCCGGAGTCACTAGATTTATTGGGGTAGCTTCGGGATTTATGGGGAGAGCCGGAAACGCTGTCCTTGCAAATTCCTGTGCAATCGGGAAGGTAAGAAGAACCGTAAAGAGACTTCCTTTGCCAAAGATGCTTTCCACCTGGAGTGTGCCTCCCATGAGTTCAACCAGATTTCGACTGATTGTGAGCCCCAAACCAGTTCCCTCGAAGTGACGGGCTGTGGACGTATCGCCCTGGGTGAATCCTGTGAAAACCCGCGACAGCTCCTCCTCCGTCATGCCGATTCCCGTATCCTGCACGTCAATCGCCAGATCAATCTCAGCCTCTGTACGCCGCAGAATTTTCACCGTGACCCGGATCTCACCCGCTTTCGTGAATTTTACGGCGTTCCCCACCAGGTTGTTGACCACCTGGGTCAGGCGATAAGCGTCGCCTCGCAGGACGGGAATCCCGCTATCCATGGCGGTGTGGAGCGCGATTTTCTCTTCCGCAGCCGAGGGTCCGAAGAGATTCACCACGTTGGCAATCACCTTTTCCATAAGGAACGGAGCGCTTTCGAGAGTCATCCTGCCGTCCGAGAGCTTCGAGAAATCGAGAATATTGCTGACAACGACCAGCAGCGCCTTGCCACTTTTCCTGATTGTCTCCGCATAGTCACGCTGCTGTCCCGTGACGGGGGTATTCAACAGCGCCTCCGCCATACCGAGCACCCCGCTCAGGGGCGTTCGCAGTTCGTGGCTCATGTTGCCAATAAACAGGCTCTTCGCCCGGTTGGCCACCTCTGCCTGGAAGAGTGATTCATGCAACTCATGTGTCCGTACCGCCACTTGCATCTCGAGAGTATCATGGGCATCTTGCAACACCTGTGCCACCCGCTTGCGATCGGTAATGTCGTGGACCAGCGTGATAATATGAGGAAGGCTATTAATCGTGATTATTTTTGCGGATACCAGTCCGGCCACGAAGCGCCCATTTTTGCGACGGAAAACGGCTTCCATGTTTTCGCAAAATCGATTTTCTCTCAGCGTTGTTCTTAGCATTTGAAGATCATCTGGATTTTGCCAGAGATTTAAGTCCTCACTGCGATTGCCGATCAGCTCTGCGCGGGTGTAACCGGTCAGCAGAGTAACCCCATCGTTGACGTTGACAAAACAGCCGTCGGCTATGCGCGAGACCGTTATCGCATCGGGGCTGGTGTTAAAAATATGCTCAAAGCGTTCCTTGTTTTCGATGCTTTCCCCAAGCAACCGCTGGCTTACCATGATGATGAGCCCAACAGTCAACAGGAGGCCTGTGGTGAATGGGACCATAAATGTTGCTACTTGCACTCCCGTGTCAGTGTAAGCATTGATGACCGGAGCGCTGACCTGAAACGATACAGCGCGTACTGCAAAAAAAACGCCCATCATCAGCAGAAGGGCGGCGTTTAAATATGCGGAAGGCCTGATGGAACGGTTTTTTTGAACCAGCAGGGCCTGCACCATCAGAAATGCAAGAACCGCGAATGTAATGGACATGACTTGAGCGCGTGCGACAAAACTATCCTGCGCATAGGTGAAATAAACGGTGAAGGAGAAAAAAACGGCGAAGAGCGCAATAAGAAGGCCTCGTTTTTCCCGCATGCCAAGGAATCGCATGATGCCGATATACAGCGATATCGCCCCCAGCACATACAGGGTGTTGGCGGTGTAGTTCAGAGTATGCAGAATCGGCGTATTTTCCCGCACGATCAGGAAGAAGTGGCCAAGCGCGAGAAAGATAAAGGACCAGACCCACCACAGAACCCCCGGCATTCTTTTGTTTGTCAAGTATTGAAACAGGATCGCCAAAACCTTGATAACATTGGTCAGGCCTGCCAAAAACGAAAGCGTTTTTATATCTATATCCACGATTCCTCCGGTTTATTTATCCAAACGATCCCAAATAAAAACCCGCAGCACATGGCCACGGGTTCAATCATCCAGTCGTTCGGCAATCCGGCTATCTCATGGAGACCCGTGACTTTCCGTCCCACGGTCGCTCGTGGTTTGGCTTTGTCATTCCAATCAAAGTATAATCAGCAAACAGGGAAATAATGTCAAGGGATTTTATTGCCGGCGAGCAGGTCGGTGCTTGCTATTTACGGTTTGTACTCACGCATTTTCATCGATGGTGCCGTTTTACTGATTACAGGAAAAATATTTGAACATATTACCTGAATCTTGCACGCATTCATTATTTTCGTAATCCATTAGCAAAATTTCCCATGAACCATCCGCCGCTTTTCAGAACTGCGTCCGTGCAAGAAATTTCTTGCATCGATTCGTTTAACATATTCATGCTTTGCACTCCTGATTTTTTTCAAATCGCAAGCGGTCCAGAAATTCATAAAACAAGAGCAAAGCGGGCGTTCTGGTATCGTGAGTCGAATATTTCACCGTGTCACGATTGCCGGATTTGACCACCTTCGCTCCAAGCATCAGCAGTTTTAATCGCGCAATTCTAATCTTGGTGTCTGCGATACCTGCAAACATTTTTACCTTTCCACCACAGCGATTTGCCAACAGCTTAAAATACCGCCAGAGATTGTATGCCAGCATGGCAATCTGAAAGAAAGCATAGTTGTTCTTGAACTTGCCCGAAGGAATCGCATCTAATCCTTCCTGCTTGGCTTCACCGATCAGGTTTTCCGCATCCGCCCGTTTATCGTATGTATCAATAACCTCATGTGCTTTTCCGCTAAGGCTTGTACAAAATATCCGATAGCTGTAATGATCTTCTTCAAACAGTTCCTGCTGCGTCTGGCTTTTCGGATCTTCCGGTTTCCTGGGAATCCGCATGACAACAAATCTGCATGCCTGTTTCCAGCCAAACGGTTTATACATGCAACTGTTAAACTCGGCTCCTTCCCTGCGGTATGGTCGGTACCACGTCTGCGCATCAAACAGCGGCTCGCATTGCTTATTGGAAAAGATAAAATCATAGCCTTCATCCAACGCGGCTTCAACGCTATTCCAACTCATAAATTCAGCGTCTGCTCTCAGAAGAACCTTTTGAACACATGACGGTAAATGATCTTTAAAGGTCCGAATCACTTTGGCCATCTCCTCCCCGCTGACGGTCTCTCCCTTACGCAGTTTCCCATACAGATATTCTCTTGTCTGCTCAATAAAGCAAAGGATAGGTCGGTAGCCTTTCTTTCCCCGGTGCTTCGGATTATGCCCCACCCGTCCACCTTCTTGGTCGCCGTATATGGTTTCCACGGTCGTATCTATATCGATGGCAATACGGCTGTGTTTGATCCCACATCTTTTCCATGCCTGTTCTCTCAATCGGCTCATGATTCTTAATATGGACTGGGCCTGATTGATTCCCAGACTGTCCAGATAGCGCCAATAGGTGCTGGCTGCCGGAAGCTTGGACACGCTGAAGATGCCGCAAAGCATGGCTTCCAAACGGATGTAAACAAAATGCCAGATCCGGTTAAACCCGATAAACATTAGCATTACAATCCCCATAATCATGGCATAGGCGCCCAGTTGGGTTTCCCGTGACGGTGAAACATAGCCTTCTTCAAAATGCTTCTCAAAATCAAACAAGTCCAGAAACTTGACCAGTCCCAAAAGCCCACCAAATGGGCTTAACTGCTCGCCACATGTCCCATCTGTTGTTTTTGGGTTATTGGCGTATCCCTTTATACAACAGGTCTCCCAGATGGTTCATTGAATATTTTTATATGTCCACGCAAGATTCAGGTATTAACAAAAGCTATTTGAGGATTAATAAGATATTCTTTTTATCGCAGAAAAGCACAGGAAAGAAATATTGTGTGATTTTGAAAATGGCAAAGGCCCGGGGCTTGTTACCCCATTTCTCTTTAACAACAATAGTTTAGCGCAGATAGAATCAACCCTGACCATCCCCGATCAGCTTGAACTTCTTGATGTTCCGATATGAATCTGCTAGAAAATAGCTGGAAGGCTGAAGACCGAAGGCTGAAGGTCTATATTGAAGGGTGCAACGCGCCCACACAAATTAGCCTTCGGCCTTCAGTCTCGTGTCCCCTCGCGTGACCTCGTGTGACCTTTAGGTCATCAGGTGGTTAGGTTAGCAGGGGATCGGGCTAAACACCTCAAAAGGAGATTATGAAAAAAACGAAAATTGTCTGCACCATCGGACCGGCTTCCGAAAAGGAAGACGTTCTTCAAGCCTTGATCTTGAACGGCATGAATGTGGCGCGGCTGAATTTCTCGCATGGCTCGCACGAAGGTCATCTGCAAAAGATCAAAACGATTCGTGCGCTGTCCGGGAAACTTGACCAGCCGGTCGCGATTCTGCTGGATCTGGCCGGACCGAAAATTCGAATCGGCACGATTCCTGCTCCCGGCATTGTACTGACACCGGGCCATCAATTTATTTTAACCAGCCGCCCGATCGAAGGCAGCATAGAGGCAGTGTCGCTCACGTATAAAGATTTACCGAAGGAAGTGAAAACCGGCGACAGACTGCTTTTGGCCGATGGATTAATGGAGCTAGTTGTTGAAAAGGCTAATGATATCAATATTGTCTGCAAAGTAATTACCGGCGGCCTTTTGACGTCGCATAAGGGAATTAACCTGCCGACTGGCACAATCCGCACGGCATCCCTCACTGAAAAAGACCGCAGCGACCTGCTGTTCGGCCTGGAAAATGGGGTTGATTTTATCGCCTTATCTTTCGTTAAGACTGCGGACGACATCAAAATGGTCAAAGACATTATTGCCGCAAAGGGCAAAGATACTCCGGTGATTGCCAAAATTGAAAAACATGAAGCCGTTGATAACATTGACGCCATCATGGGTATTTCGGACGGTATCATGGTTGCGCGCGGTGATCTGGGTGTGGAAATACCGCTGGAAGATGTTCCGCTGATTCAAAAGAAACTGATTGCCAAAGCCAACGCCGCAGGCAAACCCGTCATCACCGCGACACAGATGCTGCGTTCGATGGTTTCTTCACCGCGGCCTACCCGTGCCGAAGCCGCCGACGTCGCCAACGCCGTGCTCGACGGCACCGATGCCGTGATGCTCTCCGAAGAAACAGCATCCGGCGACTATCCGGTGGAGGCTGTTTTGTATATGAGCCGTCTGGTCTCCGCTGCTGAGAGCGGTTTTCCGTTTGAAGAATTTCTGGCTATGACCCCCAGGAAGGATATTTCCGAATCGGTGGCTCACGCCTCCTGCGTTCTGGCCAGCCATCTGGAGGCAAAGGCTATTGTTGCCCATACCCAGTCCGGCAGGACAGCCCGCTATATATCCCGCTTCCGCCCCAGCCAGACGATTGTTGCCTTATCACCCAATGAAAAGACAGTGCGGCGTCTTGCTTTAAGCTGGGGTTGTCTGCCCCGTCTGGTCAACGATCCGCATGATACGGATGACATGATTGAAAAAGCCTCTCAGGCTGCCTTGGAGTCCGGTGAAGCAAAGCCGGGAGATTTGATTGTCATCACCGTCGGCCATCCGATCTGGGTGTCGGGAACGACGAATATGTTGAGAGTAAAAAGGTTGAAATAGGCTAAAGACCGAAGGCTGAAGACTGAAGGTGAAAGACGATAGGCCAATAGTCTGAAGTATTATTAGGATAGAGTGATAGGCGCGAAGCGCCCACAAAATGGCCTTCAGCCTTCAGTCTACAGCCTAAACCCCTAAAGGAGTTTTTTATGCAAATTTTAGCGTTCAATGGTAGTCCACGTTCTCAGGGAAACACATCCACCATCGTTGCCTCCATGTTGGAAGGCGCGCGATCACGCGGTGCCCAGACCACCGAGGTACGGCTTCACGACATTAACTTCAAGGGCTGCCTGGGCTGCCTGGGCTGTCGGAAAAACCCAGGGTTTTGCAGCGCGAAAGATGAATTGAGCCCCTACCTGGAAGCGATCAAAACCTGTGCGGGAATGATTCTCGGTTGTCCTGTTTACATGTACCGTTTGTCCGGGCAGATGAAACTGTTTGTGGATCGCCTTTATTCTCTTTATGACAATTTGCCGCAGGGCGGCTACAAGTCCATGGTGCCTCCGGGAAAAACTTACGCGCTGGCAATTTCTCAGGGCGCGCCCGATCCCGTGCAATATCAGAAATCCATTATATATCTGACCGGCATGACCGGCAGCGGTCTGGGCATGGATGTTGTAGGGAAAATTATTCATACAGAC
>CAIVDK010000007.1 GCA_903904655.1 uncultured delta proteobacterium
AGCCTGTTCTCCAGGTTTTTGGCAAGCGTCGATTTGCCGGAACCGGAGAAGCCCGTGAACCACAGGACGGCGGCTGGGTGGCCGTTTTGCTTTTCTCTCGCTTCGCGCGGGATGTTCCCGCCACTCCAGACGGTATCGGGCGATTTTGGTGCGGTGTTTTCCGTTCCGGCGCCATCTCCTCGGACATGAAGGATCTCGGTGGGGATGCCCCGGATCATCCCTGCGGCAACGGTGTTGTTGGTCAGCGGATCGATGAGGATAAAGCTGCCCGTCGCGTGGTTGATCCGATAAGGATCAAAAAAGACGGGAGCGGCAGCAGCGATTTCCACCCGGCCGATTTCGTTTAGTAAAAAGGTATCCGCTGGCGTCCGGTGCAGCGTATCAACATCTATTTTATAGACGATCTTTTTGATAAAGGCCCGGACGTGCCGGGTCGTGTGTTTCAGGACGTATGACGTCGTCATCGATAAAGCCGTTTCATCCATCCAGCAGAGGATTGCTTCCAGACGGGTTTCAACCTGTGGCCGGTTCTTCGTCCGGACGATCATCTCTCCCCGGCTGACGTCGATCTCCCGGTCCAGTGTCAGAACCACGGATTGAGGGGCGAAGGCTTCCGGCAGGTCGCCGTCGTAGGTCGTGATGGATTTTACCGCAGCAGTATTCCCGGAAGGCAGGACGACGACATCTTCTCCCGGGGTGATCGTTCCCGAGACGATTCTCCCGGCAAAACCCCGAAAATCCTGATGGGGACGGATGACATACTGGACGGGAAAACGGAAGTCGACGAGGTTCCTGTCGGCGGTGATGTGGATATTTTCGAGGCAGTGGAGGAGGGTTGTGCCGTCATACCACGGCATGTTGGCGCTCTTTTCGACGACATTATCCCCCTTCAGGGCCGAAACGGGGATAAAGATGACATCGTGGATGTCCAGTTTTTGCGAATAGTCTTGATACGCCTCGACGATGGCGGCATAGATGTCCTCCGCATAATCGACAAGGTCCATTTTGTTAACCGCGACAATCAGGTGAGGAATCTGCAACAGAGAAAGAATGAAGCCGTGCCTTTTGGACTGGGTCAGAACCCCGCTTCGGGCATCGATGAGGATGACGGCGCAATCGGCATTGGACGCTCCCGTGACCATGTTTCTCGTGTACTGGACATGCCCCGGCGTATCCATAATGATGAATTTTCGCTTCGACGTTTCAAAATAACGGTGGGCCACGTCAATCGTGATGCCCTGCTCCCGTTCCGCCGCCAGGCCGTCCAAGAGATAGGCGAGATCGACGTCCTTGAACCCTTTCCTTTGGGAAGTCCGCTTAATCGCCGCATACTGATCCTCATAGATAGACTTCGTCTCATAGAGGAGTCGGCCGATCAGGGTTGATTTCCCGTCGTCGACACTGCCGGTCGTCGTGAAGCGCAGCAGGGATTTTTCACCGTACAGCATCAGAAATACCCCTCTCGCTTTTTTTGCTCCATCGAGCTGTCGCTGGTCAGGTCAATTACACGATTTTCCCGTTCCGATTTTTTGGCGACCCGAACTTCGCCGATGATTTCGTCAATCGTAGTCGCCGCCGAAGCGATGGCGCCGGTGCAGGGGATACAGCCCAGGGAGCGGAAGCGGCACATGACCCGTTCCACTTTTTCGGCGGGGATGTTCATTCCGGTTTTACGATCACTGATGGAACAGGCGGCAAGGGGGATGAGTATCCCGTTGCGAACGACGACATCCCGTTTGCGGGCGAAGTAAATCGGCACGATGGGGATCTTCTCCCCTTTGATGTATTCCCAGATATCCTGTTCCGTCCAGTTGCTCAAGGGGAAAACCCGCACCGTTTCTCCCTCGTTGATACGGGTATTGTACAGATCCCAGAGTTCCGGCCGCTGACACTTCGGATCCCATTGACCGAAGGCGTCGCGCAGGGAAAACACCCGCTCCTTGGCCCGGGACTTCTCCTCTTCACGTCTGGCCCCGCCGAATGCCGCATCAAAACCATGCTTGCGGATTGCATCCAATAACGCGCCGGTTTTCAGAGAGCTGCAGCATTTATCGACGCCATTGATCAGCGGGTGACAGCCCTGGCCAATCACGGGCTCGTTTCTCTCGACGATCAGTTGTGCCCCGATTTGCCGGCAGAATTTCTCACGGAAGGCGTACATCTCCGGAAATTTGTATCCCGTATCGATGTGCATCAGCGGGAAGGGGAACTTGCCCGGATGGAAGGCCTTCAGTGCCAGCCGCACCATCACACTCGAATCCTTGCCGACGGAATAGAGCATCACGGGATTTTTGAATTCCGCTACCACCTCGCGCATGATATGTATCGATTCCGATTCGAGATTCTTCAGGTACGACAGTCGGTAAGAGGTCATGTTTTTCCTGTGGCCGTACGTTACCGGACCCAAACCTTGTAGAGGACAAAAACGCCTTCCAGAAGAACCAGAAAGCCCAATACTTTTTTCAACTTCTCCTTGGATCGGAGCATACTCAAACATTGGGGGCCGAAGAAGCCGCCGACGGCTGAACCCAAGCAAAGCGGCAAAAACAAAGGCGCCGGGGGCAGCCCATTTAAGAAGACCCAAAGGAAAAAACTGAAAAGACAGATCGGGGCCTCGGCAAAATCGGTAGAGCCGATCGCCCCCTTTTCTGAGCGGTTACGGAAAACAAGCTGGCCTCCCGCAACGAGCGGACCGAATCCCCCTCCGGTCAATGCCTTATTGAAGGCACTGACGAATCCCAAGAAGTAAATCTTTCCATTGGTCAGGATCAGGGATCGGCCGCACAGGATCTGTACGCCGATGACGGTTATGAGCAGACCGATATAGGTGTTCAGGACCTTGGGGGAAATAGATACGGATAAAAATACGCCGATGAGACAGGCAAAGACGCCAAACCAGATGATAGTTACCGCAATCCGTCGATCAGTGGTGCCGGAATTGAAGTCGGCGTTTTTTAAACGATGATGCCGCCAGGAGGCGACGAAGCCGCCTATTGCCTGGGAAATCAGGATGGAAGGCACCACGTCCTTCACGGGGTAATTCATGATGATCAAAAGCGGGCTGAGCACGGTGCCGTACATCATGCCCAGAGCGCTGTCGATAAACTCCATGATCAGGGCCGCAATGACCAGATATGCAGATTCCAAATCCGGGCAGTTCCCCCTTTGCTAATAATTGATTATCACCCCGGGGATGATGATGCCAACAGGTCCCGGGTGATGCGCTCATTCTCCCGAGATAGATTGCCTTGATGATGCGAACTGTAAACGGAACAGGAGTGCATGTCAAGGAGATATTGGTGCGAAATGCGGCGTGCGGTACCGATTATCAGGGAAGGGATGTGTCAAGGTGTCCTTCCTGTCGAGATAAAGATCCGACCAGGAGTAATCGTGCTTGGGGTAGAAGTGATCACTACCAAGAGAAGCTGGGCTAAATGTAATTTCCTCTAATTTGTGGACACCAGGAAAAAGTCACATTTCTTTACACCTTATGTAAAGAAAAAATCGTCCTGGGGGGTTATGTGCTTAGATCTTGGAATCAGCATGATCATTAAGTTGATGAAAATTTATTAAAATCAGGTCAGTTCTTTTATACATTCATCGACAGTTTACGCTAAAAGTCATCTCCGATATATTCATGTTCAACCTGTGGAGTATCTTGCATAAAAAAGGAACAGATTTATTTTTCATCTATATCTTTCCTGCTTCTTTATCCCCCATTCTCCATCGACAGGATCATTTTCAACTCGTGGATAAGGGGCGGCAGATCGTCGATGATCGTATCCCATACGCGATCAAGATCGACATCGAAATAGGCATGGATCAGTCGATTTCGCATGGTCACGATAACCATCCAGGGGATTTCCGCGTGTGTTGCACGAAATGCCGATGATACTCTGGCCGCCGCCTCGCCGACTATTTCGATCGATTTGACGAGGGAAAGGGTCAGCATCCGGTTCGCATCAAGTTCCGATCTCGACTTATCACCGACAAACGACAATGCCTCCTGTGCCGCATCCAGCATATGGCGGACACGGATAATATCAGGGTTCGACATACTGAACCTCCGCTGCTACCATGACCTCATCCCGAAAGTACCGGCTTAGCTCTGCCGGTGTCCGCAAGTCCGCTCTGCGTCCCAGGATGTCGGAAAGCGCCAGTTCCATCTCGGCCAGTCGGATGTAGCCGACCCGTCGACCGGGTTGAAACTCCACTAGCACATCCACATCGCTTTCCGGCCGGAAGTCCTGCCGGAGAACCGATCCGAAAAAGGATAGTCGCCCGATATGATATTTGATGCAGAATTGTTCGATCTGGTTTTTCTGAAATTGTATATTGGCGATCGTACCCATATTCATCAACCCCATTTTAACACCCTGTTCCGTCGCTCAACGCGTGTGAGCGAGATTGACCGGATTTATTAACTATCCGATTCCAGTCAAAATCTGCATCACCTGTCGTTCATTACCACAGAAGAAACTATAACTATTCGTAATCTTGCATAATCGATCCTATTTATCAAGCAAACAGTTCAGCAGGAAAAAGTCACATTTCTTTACCCCTTATGTAAAGAAAAAATCGTCCTGGGGGGTTATGTGCTTTGATCTTGGAATCGAAGTTTCACTAACCACTCTTTTTAATTGATTCTCACCCTGAAATGAACTAGTAATTTTCTCTGACTAATTATCATGCAAAGGCAGCCTGCGAACGATTGATGATTAATTATCAGCTTATTTTGCAGTCAACAAACCCCTGTCACCGAAGGAAAATGCCGTCTATAAGGCTTGATGGGGGATTTTCCCTTTTGTCGCTAAAAGTCAATAAAAGGAGCTGACCGATATGAATATTTTAAAAAAATCCTGATCGTCATCACCGCTTTAGCGGTCTTTATCGGCATCGCCGGCTTCCTGATTCTTCCTGCCGTTCTTAAACCTGTCCTGACGGTCGCTTAGGTTTTAAATTGAAATAAGGTAATTCGTGCCCCTAACAATCCAATAGCCAGAATATGGTGGCCATGAAAAATATTCGATTAGCCTTCAACCTATTTTGCCTGAGCATACTGCTTGCCTCTTGTTCAACGTTTATACCACTCCAACAACATCCGGGACAATGTCTTCCCGATTTTCCCTATCAAGACGGATGGTATGGCGGGGATGGCGCCTATTCCATCGCTCTGGATGAACGGCGCACCCTCTGGATCTTCGGCGACACGTTTGTCTCAGAAGACAAGGGCAGGAAAGACCGGATCGGCATGGATGTCATCCTGGGAACCACGCTGGCCGTCTCCACATGCTCCACCGATCAGAAATTTTGCATTCAGTACTTTCTAAAAAAGAAAAACGGAAAATTTGTGTCTTCATTTGGCCAGGACGAATGGCTCTGGCCGCAGGATCCTTTTATCGCACAGGGCATCCTGTATATTCCCCTGCTTGTTGTTCAGGGCTTGCCTGACGCTTCGCCGCCCTTCAATTTCAAAGTCGCCGGGCATAAAATCGCCCGGATAAAAGATTTCAAGGCGGACGATCCCCATCAATGGCCGGTTGACTATCTGGATTGGACTCACGCGCTGGCCTCCGGCGTTGAAGCGCTGGCCACAACATCCGTCGTTTATGAAAACTACGTTTATTTTTATCCTCTCTACCGTTATGCGAAAGATAATGTCAGTATCTCCGGCAATATTCTGGCGCGGATTTCCACTGATCATTTAGACAGCCCGGCAAACTATTGGGAGTATTGGACTCGCGATGGTGCATGGCAAAAGAAGTTAAAACCAAACGAGGTGAAGATTATTTTCCCCGCCGGCGTTTCCGAGCTGAGCGTTCGTTATCATACGCAGGATCAGCAATGGATGGCTGTTTACCTGTCACCCGAAAACAAGGGCGACAAGCTTTTATATTCAACCGCCACAAACCCCGAAGGTCCATGGAGTCTTCCTGCGGCTCTTATTGAAACCATCGCCGAAGTGAATACCCAAAGCCCCCTTTATGATCAACATACATTTTGCTACGCCGGCAAGGAACACCGCCAATTCGCGCAACCCGAAAGCCTCGTCGTCACCTACGTCTGCAATTCCTCCGAGGATATCCGCAATCCAAACAGCTTCCTTCGCAAAAATCTTTTCCTTTATCGACCGGTGGTTAAGAACATCCAGCGCTGATAACACTAGACAACGGTGAGCAGCATATAGGCAATGGAAAAGCGGCCGCTCTCCGGGATGTAGCAGAGAATCTTGTCGCCCTCCTTCAATTTATCTGAATGGAAAAGCTCTTCCATCATGACGTAGATGGAAGCCGCACCGGTGTTTCCTTTATAGGTGAGATTGGTAAACCATCTTTCGTAAGGAATATGGAAGCCGATGCCAACCATTGCGTCATGAATTTTGTCTCGGAAATACTCGGAGGAATAGTGAGGCAAAAACCAGGCGATTTCATTGGCCTTGATTTTTCTTCTTTCGATGGCACGCGCCAGGGCCATATCAATGCTGACTTTCACAATTTCTTCATTGAGGATACCGGTGTCCTGCTTCAGCGCCAGGAAATTTTTGGTCAAAACTTCTTCCATTGAATCCAGCTGACGCCAACCGGTAACTGTTTTTGTGTCATCGTCTTTAACCCCGCCGGCAAACATGCAGACTTCCATTTGTCCCGCATAGGAGACGTGTTCAATCCAGTCCACGCGTAAAGACTTTTTGCCGTTGTTTTTCCGGGGTGACATAAAGACGGCTCCGGCGGCATCGGAGAGCATCCAGCGCAGAAAGTCCGATTCAAAGTTTAAAATGGGATGTCTTTTAAAATCAGGATCGCCTTTTAAATGTTCAAAGAAATTGGATTTAATGAGCGATGAAGCCAGGTCCGACCCGGTCGCCACGGCATTGTCGCTCAACTGCAGGGCTACATTTGCATAAGCGGCTTTAAAGGATGTCATGCCGGAGAGGCAGATACCCAGAGTGGTAATGACTTCGCAGGGAGGTGTTTTTAATTCACCATGCACCATCAGGCCGTGACCGGGCAAGATCAGATCCGGCGTGGATGTTCCGCAGCAAAGGCATTGAATGTCATTGATTGAAAAATTATCATACGGTTTCAAAGACCGCACAGCCTCAGCCGTTAATTGCGCGTTGGTGTAATTGATTCTGCCGGTTTTGCGGTCAATGGCATAGTAACGGGTGTTAATCCCGTTACTTTTAAGGACACGATTCTTGATCCGGGAAGGAATATTATGGATATTGCCCAGCACCTCTTCCAATTGATCATTGGTGACCGGTTCATTGGGCAAGAAAGCGGCGATGTCGTTGATGTAAACTTCCATAACTCTCCTTCAATTATTGGGGCCTGTGCGGTTTTTCATGCAGTCTTTTGACTAAATCGGCATACGCCTTGTAAAATAAAGCCTCCGGCATTTTTGTTTTCGTCACGGCATTGGTGAATGTATAATAATCCAAATCGAAAATGACAATGTCTTTTTTCATCTGATCATAGAGCGTCGTCCCCGGGATCGGCGTGAGAATGGACAGGACGGGGATTTCAATTTTATGGGTTACAATGAAATGCTCCAATTTTTCAAAATCATTTTCCGAATATTGGGGCGACGCGATAAAATCACCAACAATGACAATGCCCAGATCGTGTAGAATGTCAATGGCTTGGCGGATGACGTGACCCTGGTATTTCTTGTTGTAGGCTTGCAGGCGCTCATCTTGAATATCCTCAAAGCCCACGACCACGGCATAGAGGCCCGCCTCTTTCCATTTTGCAAGCAGATCCGGATGTTGAACGATGGTGTCGGCGCGGACGTCGGCAAAGAATTTTTTACGGATACCGGCTTTCAGAATTTTCGCGCAAAGCTCGGATGCCTGCGCCGCATTGCCAAATGTGTTGGCATCCACCATCCGGATGAAAGGAATATCGCCGAGCGTCTGGATATCACGAAGAACGGCATCGGACCCATGCGTCAGATATTTTCCGCCGGTGATCCCCGGAATGGTACAGAAAGAGCAGTTATGCGTGCAGCCATATGCCGTGATGACAAAGCCCATCGCCAGCCCCAACTGTTCCAAATAATACTGGCTGCGGTATTTGGCAACCAAATCATAACGGGGCGCGACATCTTCCATTAAATCGGCCTTACTGAATTGCCGCGGCGAATACGATAATCGTTTTCCCGGAGAGGTGCGGGCGACTCCGGCAATACCGCAACCGTTCTCACCTGCGGCCAGACGGTCGATCAATTCCGAAAAACTCTTTTTGCCCAAACCCAAAACGATATAATCAAATTCCGCGCGGTTGAAATCATGCGGATTATACGTCGCATGGATGCCGCCGACGACAATGAACGCCTTGCATTGCTTACGAATCTTCGCCGCATAGCGGATAACGGTATTGGCCTCGCATGTCAGCGAGGTAAACCCGACAACATCCGGCTGGAATTGATCGAAGGTTTTCCAGAAAGCGTCCTCATTTTCACACTTCCCATCAAATATCTGAACATCGTGCCCGGCTAGAGGCCCGGCCAGAACTTCCAGATTAAACGGCTCGCCTTTGAATATCTGTTTGAGAGACGTAATGCCGTATTCTTCCTCCGGGATACTGCGGCCGCAGTTGGGAGGATTCATGAGCAGGATTTTCATTTTTTGCTTCTTCGGCATAACTGAGATTTTATAAAAACCCCTCTTTTTAGGGAGGGTATATATAAAAAGTAATTCTATCTATTTCTGCCTATTCTATCTGCTGCCCTTCTTTTCTGAGCTTTCTATCATAAATTTATCCCGTCAACCATATCAGATTAATGGGACGAGAACATTTCTCTCAGTAAAGGCATGTTATGTTTTCTTCATCACTCTTATACGGCATCAAGCTTCTTCAAAACAGGGTCATCAGCCAGGAATATATTCGTGGTTTCAGTCTCATCATCAAAAACAAGAACTGCCGATCCGTCTTTAAGTTTTGATTTTACCTGCTTGAAATTTGTTTCCTGTGACGCCTCAATTTCTCCATAATCAGTCCCATTTCTGGAAATGAATTCGTCTATGACACCTTGTAAGGCCTTAGCGCTTAGTTTATTTACCGGGATGATATGGATCGACATTTAGTTTATTCCACACAAAAGGACACCATGAACATACAATATTACTTCTTCGTGTAAAATTCAATCCTATCTTTATCTCATCTTTTTCAGGAATGGATATCTCATGTTTTGATTTATTACGTTAAAAGAGCCTACCGAAAACATGACCATTACGACGTAGAAAAGGGTTGACGCCGTCTTTTTGCCCGCTTTTTTTGTATACTTTTTCGATTTCCTTGAGCTTTTCGTCCAGATAAATGGGCGGATAGGACATATGGCCGCCGGATATCAGGTAATACGGACCGGCTGGAAAAACTCTCAAAAAAACAGCACAGCCCGGCTGTGTGGATTGGGACATCATTGTGTCGTGAACAAACACTTCCGTTTGATCGAAAATATTCCGCAAAAGCGCGCCTGTTCCTTTTTTGACGAACGTCACCAGATAGACGGATTTCGGCGCTTCAATTCGCGCTTCCACGAGCTTTCTTTCGTCTATGGATAACGTGTCTTGAGCCAGCAATCTTCCCAGCGCATAAGGCGTCGGTTCATCCGGGGCAAAGTAATCATTCATTAGCCATTCATTGAGCTCTTCCATATCTTGCTCAGTTATGCCGTACCTTTTAGCCTCGGCTTCGCGTTTTTTTCCAAAATAGAACTTGATCAATGAAGCGATGTCAAGGTCTTTGCTTTCCGTAAGCAGAATCATGCCTTTGCGAATCACCCAGGTGTCAAACCGCTTCCATTTTTCAATTTCCGCTTTCTCCTGCTCTTGGCAAATCAGGCAGCAGGCCTTATATTTCCTGCCGCTTCCGCAAGCGCAAATGTCGTTTCGTTTTTGCGGCGGTTTTTCTGTCAAATACTCCCAGCTCATTTTGACGTTTTCAAACAGGGGGATAAGCGCGTCGTCTTTTTTCCGGGCCATCTTGTCTTTTTCTTTTTTATCGAAAGTGTTCCAGACAGTCGTCACGTATTGGAGAATTTTATTGACTTCATCGATGTCGCTGAAATCACTTTTCTGAGCGGCCGCGAGATATTCCTTCATTTTGCGGTCAGTGAAAAGTCTTGAAACACGCAAGGCGTTGTTACGCTGTTTTTCAGCCGCCGCGACGCTGATGCCTTTTTCTTCGGCGGACATGCGAATCATGCAGTCGTAGCAGGCCACCTGCGGATCAGGCGACATGGGATTGATAAATCCGCCCAATTTTGATTTCTTGCCGCAAACGTCGCACAGACACAGGCCGTCGTCGAGAATTTTACCGGATAATTTGTCTTTCATGGGATGCTCTTTTTTCATGGGATTTTTATTGTAAACCATTCCCCCGTTTTTAGATTGAGATACGAATGGATTTGATCACTCATTGTATCCATCGCATCAACGGCTTCTTTTAAGGAGACGACAAGGGGTTTGTTTTCAGAAGTCATGGCATATCCCTATATATCTTTTATTTAGTGACTTATCTAGCATCTTTGGCTGTCAAATGTTAACAAGTTTCTCCGTTTCATTTTATTTTTATTTTATTTTTAATTGACACACAATGTTGTTTTACCTATAATCAAACGCATTAAAAGCTAATTATTATCGAGAAATAGCTACGAATCATGGAAAAAAATGTAAAATACTGGCTGGATATTTCAGAATACGACTTGGAGACGGCTGAAGCGATGCTCGAAAAGGCACGTTTTCTTTACGTCGGTTTTATGTGCCATCAGACAATTGAGAAGATTGTGAAAGCCTATTACCAGCAAGAATTAAATCAGCTTCCGCCAAAAACGCACAACATCATCCTTTTGGCGCAGCAGTCAAATCTATATGATAATTTTTCTGATGCACAAAAAGCGTTTATTGAAGTGTTGCAACCATTGAACATCGAGGCTAGATACCCAGACTACAGGGAAAGATTATTACTTTCTCTGAATCAGGACAAATGTAAAAACATCCTGCAAAAAACTCGGGAGTTATTCAAATGGATAAAAGAGAAGCTGAGATGACAGCCCTGCAATATGTTAAAGTTGCGCGGGAAAAAATAGCCTTTGATAAGGCCGTTTTATTCGGTTCCTATTTAACGGGTAAGTACGATGCGGACAGCGATGTCGATATCGGACTGTTTGTGGAAAGCCTTGATAAGAACATTGATTATCTGGACTTGATGTCTCAGCTTTATCACCTGGCCGCGCAGATCAACGCCCGTATCGAACCACATCTTTTCATCCGTGATGAAGATCAATCCGGTTTTGCGGAAATGGTCGAAAAAACCGGCCAGAAGCTCCTTGTATAAGTCAACACAGCAGAATAGAGAATAGAGGCAGCCGCCCTACGGGCTCCTTCCATTTCATCAACGCCTGGCATAAGATTCATAATCATAACTTCTTTCTTTTCCGTCTGTTTTTCTCCTCCCCGCCCTACACTAAACTATTGGTGGGGAAGTGTCTCACTTATATTGACACAGAGGGAGATGGTTTTCAAACAGTTATCATTCCGGGCCTGCTTGAATTCTTTATTTTGATTTTCAACTTTGCGCATCATGCTTTCTCTTTTGTCATTTTAGAAAACGACAAGCCGCCAATGTCTTGCAGCGGAAGAACTGTTATTTTTTCATGAACCGGATACTGTGCCACCCCGGGGTAAACAATCCATAAATGCTCCAGATTCAATGTTTCCAGAGCCGAATGGATTGATTTTGTCGCGACAGGAGCTTCGCTGTACTTAAACTCCACGCCATAGCGCCGCCCATTATGGAGGAAAAACAAATCAAGCTCCGCGCCACTGTATGTTGACCAGAAATAAATCTGCCGCGTTTCGAGGATGTTGAGCGTTTGTTCCAGGGCAAAACCTTCCCACGACGCCCCGACGCGCGGGTGGCCGGCAAGCGCCTTAAAATCCGTAAGGCTCAGTAATTGATGGAGAATCCCCGAGTCACGAAAGTAGATTTTGGGCGCCTTCACCTGGCGTTTGCTCAGATTCTCGTGCCAGGGCATTAACTGGCGAATCATGAAGGTTCCCGAAAGAATGTCGAGATAGCCACGCATGGTCTTGTCGGAAAATCCCATGGCCCGCCCCAGTTCTGAAGCATTCCAGATCTGTCCATGGTAGTGAGCCAGCATGGTCCAGAAACGCCTCATGGCGGCTGCCGGAATGGAGATGCCAAGCTGGGGGATATCGCGCTCCAGAAAAGTCCGGATGAATCCCTCTCGCCAGAATGTGCTGTCCGTGTCGGAAGACGCAAGAAAAGAACGGGGGAATCCACCCCGCAGCCAGAGGTTCCGCTCATCTTTTGGTTTGATCTCCGAAAGCGTAAAGCCCGTCAATTCCACAAATTCAACACGACCGGCCAGCGTTTCCGAAGCCTTCTTCATCAGTTCCGGCGATGCGCTGCCTAAGATGAGAAAACGGGTCTGGTTTTTAGGCCGGTCAACAAGCACCCTTAAAACATTGAAGAGTTCCGGCATGCTCTGGATTTCATCCAGGATGACCGTTCCTTTCAGGCTGCTCAGGGCAAGCTCGGGATTTTGCAGCCGCGTCTGGTCAGGTCGGGATTCGAGATCGAAATAGGTCGCAACACGGTTTTGACCAAACATTCGCGCCAGCGTGGTTTTGCCGCATTGCCGCGGACCCAGCAGGGCTGTCACCGGCGATCGACGCATGGCATTGGATAGTTGTTCAATATAGGATGGCCGTTTAATCATGTCGATCATTATACATTGAAATTTCGGATTGTCAATCCGAAATTTCAATGATATGTACAGGACCCAAAAAAAAGAGGGTCACAAACTGTTTTTACAGTTTGTGACCCCTTATTCCTGGTGGGCCAGGGCAGAATTGAACTGCCGACACTCGGATTTTCAGTCCGATGCTCTACCGACTGAGCTACCGGCCCGCCTTGTTGATTAAACCTGCGAAAGGCAGGAAACGTCTATAAAATAAGGTTTCTTTTGTCAAGGTATTTTTTGGCCGTCCGCCCCCGTTGCC
>CAIVDK010000008.1 GCA_903904655.1 uncultured delta proteobacterium
GCACTAAGACATAAAGCAATAAAGACTTTTGCGCTAAACAGTCTTTCGGGTTGGTAAGAACTTGCTTTCATTGCAAGTGAGTATAGGGCGGCCACGCTTGTGTGTCAATGAAAAAATATGGCGTGAATTGGTTAGTCGAGTGGCGCGAGTGAATTTCACTCTCGCGCTCTCCGAGAACTGGACATGACAGTCTCCCGTCATCCAGTTCCTATTGTCCAGTCTAAACTTAGCACCATTCTTTTTTTTAAACATAGAAAAATACATAGTGGCATTGATAACGGATTGAAATCCTGCATTTTCATCAAGGTCGGCGTTTTGTGTGTTTCAGGAAGCTATACGTACGTGCCGCAGACCCAAATATTTACTTTTGATTACTCATAACAACAATGATGATGTGGTTTTAACGCTTTTTCAGAAAAGTCGGCATCTTTCCGCCTATTCACCGGGATCGGAACTTCTTCCCCCATATGTCTCAACAGGTGTTTTCTCTTGTAATCTGGTCTCGATAAACCAGTCGATCAGTCGTCTTGCAATGCTGATTTTCCCGGGAACAGTTGGTAATTTCCCTGGGTCAAACCAGCCAGCCTCAATAATCTCTGTTTTGTCTATCCTGATTTCGCCGCTCAAATACTCTGCTGTAAAACCGATCATCAGAGAGTCAGGAAACGGCCATGGCTGGCTGCCGAAATAACGGACATTTCTGACTTTGATGCCTACCTCTTCTTCGATTTCCCGGTGAACCGTGTCCTCTAGGGTTTCACCTGGTTCCACAAAACCGGCCAAGACGCTGAAAAAATCAGCGGTGAACCCTTGTCCCCTGGCCAGCAGCACTTGGCCATCTCTTTCCACCAAAACAATTACAGCCGGTGAGATGCGAGGAAAAGCCAGCATACCACAGACTGAACATTCACGAGCGTTCATACCCCTTGCCGGCGCCATCTCCTTGCTGCAATGACCACAGTAACGAGTCGCTCTTTCCCACTCTATCAAATGCACGGCCTTAATCGCAATGGCATACAGCGGTTCTGCAAGACGCCCATACAGATAACGCAATCCATAAAAACCCATTTTTAAAGGGACGGGGTCATTTTCTGCGACTTCGGCACAATAGCAGTGGCGTCCCGCTAAAGTTCCCAGGTATCTCTCCCGGATCGGCAAGATCCCTAGTGATGCCGGATCGGCGATCAGAGGAATGGAAATCGACAAACCCTCTTCTACGACCATCAAACTATGCGCTGTGAATATATACCACCAGGCTGGTTCGATTCTAGCAGACGGCGGATCACTGGAAGGAATCAATCGCTCATACATACACTCACACTGCCGATAGTCTCAAAAGCAACTCTTTGCCTAACTCAAAACAGCTCTTCTTTGCTGTGTCGTCGATCGGACGGCCACTGGTCACCGTTTCTCCCACCCGCTGAAAGAAGCGCTCGGCGAAAGCTTCAAATGGCTGCTTTGCGCGTCCTCCGCCCCCATGGGTCATGAACAGAACCGCAGGTTTTCCCTTAACGGGTTTCCCCTCTTTGTCCCAAAGATAAAGATCGTCAAAGAAGGTTTTGATCATACCGGCTGGGTAAGAATAATAATCTGGCGTTCCCAGTGCGATAGCGTCGACCTTCAGGAAATCATCCAGGGTAACCCGACGCTCATTGGTGTTAATCAGTTTAGCCGTGCCGCCTGCATCGAGAATACCTCTGGCAATCTCCTCGGCCAGTTTTTTTGTGTTTCCGAACTGCTGGCTGTGATAAACGACGAGAACTGTTTTCATTGCTTGCTCCCTAGAACAATATTGGACATCGACATGCTCGTCCAGAAACCTATTTTTTTGCCAAGGCTTCCCGATCTCCGCCGCTCATGCCGGCGATATACTTTACAAGCTTCTTTCGAGATTCGATGTCATACTGGGTTGTGATGGCAATTTGCTCCATGATCGGCGAGCCGCCGCCGTGAAAAGCGCCGAAATTACTCTGACCGCCGTAGGCTGAGCAGAGCTTGTCACCCAGATAGCGCCAGAACTGGGCCTGGTCTTCAACGGGCATATTCGGGTTCCGTTTGGTGTACTTCAGGAGGAGCTCGCCCGTTTCGGGATTCATAAAGTCCTTTTCATGGGGGAAGGTCGCCACGACACCGCCCGCGATGTCGCAGAGAATCTCCGATTCATGCCAGACCGCCTCACCCGAGAGGCAGCGCCCCACGTTGCAGTAAATCGAATGGGGAATGTAGGAGCCGGGACCGTAAGGGACGAAGCCCTTGCCGGGCATGAAGACCCGGGGCCCACCCAGATCGGAGGCCGTGTATCCCGCGGCGTAACCCAGTTCCGTGACCATGATGATCTCCGCCAGCTTCTCCCGGACATGGGATTCCTTGTGGATGTTGTTCACTTCGGCGGCCAGCGCCGCTATTCCCAGGATGATATCGCCCAAGGCCGGCTTGCAGCCCGAATAGGAGTGACGGTGGAAGAGGGCAAAAAGCAGGGCGTTGATGCCCCCCTGCTGCCATTCGCCGGCCAGGAAGACCCGTTCCCAGGGGACGAAGCAGTTTTCGAAAAGCATATAGGAGTCGGTCTGGGACTCCGCAAACCCGCGTTTGTAATGCTCCCGGGGGCGGTAATTGCGGATTGTGACCACTTGTTTCAGACCGTCCCAGTCGCCAGGAATGGCAAAGGCGACAGCATAGTCTTTGTCCGCAGGTCGCAGGGCTCGGGTCGGCACGACCAGGACTTCATCAGCCACGGAGGCTTCGGAAATATGCAGCTTGCAGCCTTCCACGATGATGCCGTCCTTGAGGCGTTCCTTGATATATACATAGGCCCCCGGATTCGGCTGGTCGGCAGGCCGGAGCATCCGGTCTCCCTTCACATCTGTCTGAGCGCAGCAGCCGACCAAGTCTTCCGTCTGGAAGCGGGTGAGCCACTTCTTGAAGTTTTCGTGGTATTGGGTTGCCCCGTTGTTCTGTTTGTCCGCCTCATAGGACACGTTGTAAATGGCGTTGGTCGCATCTATGCCCATGCAGCGCTGAATGCAACTGCCGACCTTCTGGCAGAGCATGCGCGTCATGTCCTGCTTTTTGTGAAGATCGTCCACGTTCTGATGAACATGGGTAAAGCGGTTGATCCGCTCCCCCGTCAGGTGGGAAATGGCCGTCATCAGATCCTGGTTTTCGGGTTTTTCCGCCTCGTCATAGGTCGTTCCGATAGTGTTGATACACTTCATCTGCACTTCATCCGTCCGGTCGAGCAGTTGACCGTCGAAATAAAGATTCCGCTTCATCTTTGCAAGTCCTTGAATATATGTTTCTTTTGTCCTCATTTTTTCCTCACTTTTTACTCAAGAATTTTTTGGATGGACCAAGTCATGACTTGTGAAAATATATGAGCTTGCGCTTTTGATAACCGATTGGAGGCTACCTAAAATTCAGATTGGCTCCAAAACCCTGATGCTGGCCTTTTTCACATAATTTTTTACAGCTTCTCTATAGGTTTTCATATGAGGCGCTGTCGAATGACCTTTTAAAGCGGCAACGTCTGTCCATTGCTCGATTATGGTCACGGCATTTTTATTAATTGGTTCTTGAATCGGAATACCCGTGGCCACATCACCAGCAGGTCCATATTGGAGACATCCATTTTCAGCACATACCAGCGGAACATTTTTTTTGAGCTCTTCCAGATACAGATCCCGCGTGCCTTCTGTCACTTCAACCGTAGCGATAACATAAATCATGTTGCATCTCCTTATGATAAATTTTAGGCTAGAAAATAAAAAATCGCACCCTGATTCGTTATTCAGTGCATCACGACCTTGTCCCGTCTTTTTTACCATCTTTCCCGGTATAAAACAGGTGTGAAGCTTCGACATGACCATTCCGATTAAGCCGCCATCATAATCCGCAGGAAACAAACACCCAATTCCGGAGGAAGTCGCCAGCCCTGACCAGAGCGAAGCGACGCTGGTTTTTAATCCCTTCTCATAAATATTTTATCAGGTCAATGTGGAATGTTTTTGCTCATAGAACTTGTGTTATAGTTTTATTGCGATTTAATCTTGGAAGGTCATTTCAGAGAACTGCGCCTATGAGTTACGAACAAACACTGCAGGAACGTTGTTAATAACGGATTGAAAGCGTGCATGTTTATCTATGCTGACGTTTTATTGCTTTCAGCCCGGAAGTTGTGCACGCTTCGCTGCACTCCCCCCTTCTGAAAAAAACGCTTTCGCATCTCCTGACGGGTAGCAGTCGAACATGCCGGACAATATCTCAACACTGCTCGTTGTGTACCAAGAAATAACAAAAAGTGCTAATATGAGCACGAAGAATAACAGGTAGGGATCAAAATATTGGGGTATATTTTGGGGTATATTGGAAAATACTTAACGTGGATGTCGTTTATTATTGCCTACTTATCTAATCTATTCAATCCCGGCAACCGTTTTCATCGTAGCCAGGTACTGCCGGCAAAGATAACGATAGGCTTCAATGCCGTCTTTGGCGGTTGCTTTATCCTTATCGGTAACGTCGCGGGTGATTTTAGCGGGGTTTCCCGCGACAATTTTGCCGGCGGGAATATGCGTGCCTTTGGGAACCAGCGAGCCCACTGAAACAAAAACATCTTCTTCGCAGACGACATTAAAAAGGACAATGGCGCCGATGCCGATCATACACCGGGAATGGATGTGGACGTCATGCAGGATTACGCCGTGCGCAATGGTGACGTCATCCCCGATGATAGACTGTGAGCCGGGATAGACATGAATGACCGCGTTGTCCTGAACGCTGGAACGGTCGCCGATGATGACCGGACCGAAGTCCGCGCGGATGGAGACGCCGGGCGCGATCAGACATTCATGCCCTATGCGAACATCGCCAATCAAAACAGCGCTCGGATGAACAAAAGAATCGGATGGGATCTGCGGTTTTTTACCTTCAAATTCATAAAGAGCCATATCAATACCTTGCCTTGCTGTTAGTAAGTCAGGGAAATATTCACCGAGCCGCCCCGGCCAAAGATGTCATGCAGATGGACATAACCTTTTAATTTTTTCTTTTCATTCACCACGGCCAGAGAGGTGATTTCTTTTTTCTGCATAAACTCCACCGTTTCTGCCAGCGACGCTTTTTCGTCAATGGTCTTGGGATTGGCCGTCATAACGTCGTCGATGGTCCGTCCTTCAAAAGATATGCCCCTGCTGATCATTCGTCGCACATCGCCGTCCGTCAGGATGCCCAGCAAATTATTTTTCCTGTCCGTAATCAGAACAAAGCCGACATTTTTGTTGTCGATTGCCGAAATGGCCTGACGGACGCCGGTTTTGCTAAGCACGCGTGGAATTTTATCCCCCACAATCATGGCGTCGCTGACCGTTGCTTTAAGCCGTAAGCCCAGAGAGCCGCCGGGGTGAAACTTGTAAAAATCCTTTTCACGGAATTTCCGTTTGTAGATCAGCGCGATGGCCAGGGCGTCTCCCATGGCCAGTGCCGCAGTGGAACTGGATGTCGGTGCCAGACCGAAAGGGCATGCTTCTTTTTCCACGGATACGTCAATGACGATATCACTGTTTTTGGCCAGTGTCGAAGAGAGCACACCGGTAAAGGAGATGATGGGCGCTCCAATGTGCTTGACCGAACCGATGATCGGCAGAAGTTCCCGCGTTTCTCCGCTGTTAGAGATGGCAAGCAGTATGTCTGTCTTGGTCACAATGCCCAAATCACCGTGAATGCCTTCTACCGGATGCAGAAAGAGCGCCTGCGTTCCCGTGCTTGTCAGTGTGGCGACGATTTTCCGCCCGATTAAGCCGGATTTGCCGATGCCTGTGATAATGACCCGTCCCTTGCATTGAAAGATCAAATCGACCGCGCGGGTAAAAGTCCCATTAATTTTATCCACCAGACTCAAAATGCTTTGCGCTTCTATTCTCAGAACTTCTTTGGCGCGTTGGATAGTCGCTCGATTATTGCTCATATTTTTGTCCTGCACTTTATTTATTTTCGCCTGTTTGAATGCGGTGTGGCAAAACTAGCAAAAAACACCGGACAAAACAAGAATCAATTCATGATTTCTATTTGACAGATCAAATAAAATAAACCATGGTTCCCATGCAACTGCTGCTAAAGAACAACCGCATTTTAACCGGAAGAGAATGAAAACATGAAAGCTGTTTTTTTATCCGATGCCCACTTGAAGCGCTCTTCGGATGAGCGATATGGCCAGTTTATCCAATTCCTGGCCGATCTCCGCGGGGGCAAGGTAAGATCGCTTGTCGATGCTCCGGAATTGGGATGTGAAAAAACTCTGATTGATGATCTCTATATTCTTGGCGATTTTTTTGATTTCTGGTTTTGCAGGAAGGATCATATCCATCCCGAATTTCAGTTGGTGATCCGTAAATTGGTGGCGTTGCAGAAAGCCGGGGTTCGTATCCATTTGTGTGAAGGGAATCATGATTTTTTTATGAAAGAATATTTCCAGGATGCGTTGGGCATGGAAGTGTTTGAGGAATGGGCTGTCATCAAATTGGATAAATTGCGGGTGCTGATTTCCCACGGGGATACGGCGGATGATTCTAATCGCATTTACATGATGTTCCGCAAAATCCTGCGCAGCCGTCTTTTCTACCACGTCCAGCGCTTTATTCCCGCCTCTTTGCGCTGGGCCCTGGCTGGCATGACATCGAACGCGAGCAAACAGATAAATACGGATAATAGTGATTTTCTGCTTGAAAAGATGCTTTCCTTTGCAACCGGAAAGTTGCGCGAAAATTATGATGCCCTGATCCTGGGGCATTGTCATAAGCCCGTGTTGCGTTATTTTGAGGTGGAAGGCAAGAAGAAAGCTTTTGTTACTTTGGGCGACTGGGTTAGTCACTACTCATTTCTCTACTACGAAAACAGCAAATTCTTCATGCGTTATTATCCGCCTCGGTAATCCCCCGGCTCTATTCATCTTCCGTCGTTTTCTCTGGATGAAAAACTGGACATATGTCTTTCTTTATGCTAGGAAACGCCCTCTTTTGAAAAAAGGAAGATATTGTGTCTTTAGGAAAAGTCTTTAAGGCGTTTCCCCGTTATGTAGTAAGCAGATGATAATGCAGCGTTTTTAATGAAGAAGGAAAGCAATTATGAATTTTGGTGGAATATATCCCGAATGTTCACTGCGTGACTCTCAATTTGTTGTCGTTTCCGTTCCCTACGATCTGACTTCAACGTATCAGCCCGGCAGCCGCCGGGGACCAGCCGCCATCATCGAAGCGTCCACCAATATGGAACTCTACGACGAAGAGCTTAAAAAAGAAACTTATCTGGCGGGTATTCATACCATGTTGCCTATGGCTGTGGACGCCCGCGGGCCGAAGCATATGATCAGCGCCGTGCGTAAAAAAATTAGCCGTATTGTCGCATTAGACAAGATTCCGGTCATGCTGGGCGGCGAGCACAGCATTACGCTGGGCGCCGTGCAGGCTGTCGCCGAAAAATATCCGAAATTAACCGTCCTGCAACTGGATGCTCACGCCGATTTGCGCGACAGCTATCAGGGCACGCCCTATAATCACGCCTGCGTGGGCCGACGGGTGGTTGAGTGTTGTGATCTGGTTCAGGTGGGTATTCGCAGCATGAGCAAGGAAGAAGGGGATTATCTACCCCAAAGCAAGGTCAAATCTTATTCGGCGGATTATGTTTTTGAAGATAAAAACTGGGCCGAAACTGTTGCTAAGACTATGCGAGGTGATGTTTATATCACCATTGATCTGGATGTTTTCGATCCCTCAATCATGTCCGCAACCGGAACACCAGAGCCGGGTGGTCTCTATTGGCGTGATGTTTTGCAATTGCTGCGTCTGGTTTCACGCCAATGCAATATCCGCGGTTTTGATGTGGTCGAATTAGCCCCTCTGCCCGGTGTCGTTGCGCCGGATTTCATGGCGGCTAAACTGATCTATCGTTTAATGGGTTATATGACAAAATAGATGTGCGCATGACTTTATTATTTTACCATGGAGATAAAAAATTGAATCCCACTGTTCCCAAAAAATTGTTTTTCACCAAAGGCGTCGGCACGCACAAAGAAGAACTGCATTCATTTGAGTTGGCCCTGCGCGACGCCGGCATAGAAAAGTGCAACCTGGTGCAAGTATCCAGCATTTTACCGCCCGGCTGCAAGGTTATTTCCAAAGGACAAGGCGTCAAAGAGCTGCAACCCGGAGCGATCACGTATTGTGTGATGAGCCGTTGCTGCAGCAACGAACCTCGCCGGCTGCTTGCTTCGTCCGTGGGGCTGGCCATTCCCGCGGATAAAAAAGCCTACGGTTATATCAGTGAGCACCACGCTTTTGGCAGAACGGCAAAAGAGACAGGCGATTATGCGGAAGATTTGGCTGCCGCTATGCTGGCTTCGACGCTGGGCATCGACTTTAATATTGATGAAAGCTGGGACGAAAAAAAAGAAATATTTAAAATCAGCGGCAAAATTGTCAGCACGCGCAATATTACGCAATCGACCATTGTTAAAAACAATTGGTTTACAACCGTCGTCGCCGCCGCAGTCTTTATCTTCTAGGCGTAGGGCACGAAACGACCAAATAACTCCTTGACAAACATAGAAGATAATGGTCTAAGGTCATCCGTTCAAATATGTCTTATCGCGGGGTGGAGCAGCTTGGTAGCTCGTTGGGCTCATAACCCAAAGGTCATAGGTTCAAATCCTATCCCCGCTACCAATAAAATAAAGGGTTTAGCCAATTTCGGTTGAACCCTATTTTTTTCATTCTTAACCTATTGCTAACCTCCGCCAAAAAAATGAACTTTTTGTTCTGATATTTAAGCCTGATGTCTTTTCCTAAAATACCCTAAGCAATGATTTTACGCACAAGAAACAATAATCTGATCCATACCACGTCAATAAACCCACGAGTAAAGCAAGTATCTTCAAGTTCATTCTCCTTTTTTAGGATCCACCGCAAGCTGGAAGCGGCATCTAAGCCTATTCAGCCTGCTTCATTAAATATTGCAGAGTTTCGCAGTCTTTAAAATCCTCCCATATCTCCCGCCACGTTTCCAAATTGCGACCGGTGACGCGGGCACTAGCACCATCGAACCAGTCTAAAAAATGAAAATTGCAGGTTGTGAGGTTTAGTTTCTCGTCCGAGTAAAAGCGGAACTCCTCAGACGGTCCGCCGTAGCTTATCTGATAGCGGAAATATCCCCGCCGCTGAATACAACTGTACCGCATAAGAATGCCGCAGCGCGTGAACCGACTTCCCGCGTTCGTAAAGACCGAGCTGCCTGAGATATTTCTTCACGATCTGCTGTATTGCCTGACTTGTCCAAGCCCCGCGCTGACCAACAAACAAGGAATCATCATCGCCGACAGCTTCGCCCTGCTTCTGTTTCCAGCTTAAAAACGTCTTAAAATGCTTCTTAAGCGCGTCGGGAATGATAACGTGCCCCGATATACCCCCTTTGCCGTTGGAAACAAAGATTTTGCTCTCAGAATAACCGATCCTCAAGTCACCGCACCTCAGATTTGCAGCTTCCGACACCCGAAGCCCTGTGCTTGTCAAAAGATCGACTACCAGCCATTCTTTGATTCCCGTAACGTTTCCCTTCTTTTCGTCGATTTCAGCCTGATCCCTGACCGCGCGCCTGATCATCTTGATTTGCTTTTCGTTGAAGTATTTCACGCCGTCGATGTTCTTGACCCTGCTGTCGCATCTTTTAGCCCTGCTGCGTTTCTTTGTGTTCGCAGGGAAATCGATGATCTTTGCCATCTCTGTACTCATTTTTGATTCCTCCTTTCGTCTTGATAAAATTTTCTATTGAGTTTTCACCTAACTTTTCACCGTAAATCATTAGGTTTTTCGTCTCCAACTACCTGCTTTCTCAATATATTTTCTATATTTTGTATTCAGTTTGATACCTGAGAAACTGTATGTCAACCGGAATATTGCTATGAAAACAAATATATGGATTGATTAAGCAGAGAGGCTTGTTCAACGCTAAATTTGATATGAAGCTCAATATCGGGACAAAATTATTGAAATCTAAAATAATAAGAGTATGTTTACACACGTATCTGAATCATTGTTACAAAAGCCAACAAAATTTTTTAAAAGTAAAGTTCTTAAAAGTGCATCACTCTTTTAGGGTCTTTCTGAAGGGATGTTCTGATTGGAGGTGCTTTCGAATTTGCGACACCTTTTTTTTATCTTTATAATAACAAATAGGAAATGTCTTTTATGATAAAAAGTCAAGTGGATGACCCGTTAAACAAGAAAGTTTTCGACAAAATTGAAGCAGCAAGAAAAAATTTGCTCGACTTAGGACTTAGAAACAGACTCTTAAACTTCAAGATTGATGGGCAGCGTGTAATAAGAGTATTTGATGAACTCCCCGACCAGGTATATGACACACTAATTATTCAGAAGAAATCTATGAAGTTTGCGCCTGTTAAATCATCTTTTGCAAAAACTGAACAAATAAAATTCTCAGACGAGGATTCCACCCTTGGTCAACCAGTAGAAAATATATACGATGAAAATGCTCTTAAAAAGATCCATAGTGATGATTATTTAGAAACTCGGTTATCTGATACCTCTTTACAGTCGAGGTTACTTCGCATTGAATCTGAGGCACGTACTGCAATAGAAGAGCAAGGCATGAATGTGCTCTATTTGTCTTTAGGATTTCTTAAGTGGTTCGATGTCGAAAGTTCAAATGACCCTAGATATGCGCCGCTAATATTAATACCCGTAAAGCTTTCAAGAGATTCAGCACGAAATAAATTTAAATTAATTTGGTCTGAAGAAGATATTTTTACAAATGAGTCTTTAGCTGTCAAACTAAAAACAGAGTTTAAAATTGAATTGCCTCGATTATCAAATGAAGTTGAAGATATCAAACCTTTAAATTATTTTTCTTATGTCCAAAAAGTAATTGAAAGTGAGAAAAGATGGGAGATCGTAGAAGATATTGCGCTTGGATTTTTTACTTTTGCAAAATTGCTCATGTGGAGGGATCTTGATGCTAAGATATGGCCAGAAGATTCAAGAATAGATGCCCATGAGATAATTAACTCTATATTGCTTTCAAAAAGGACGACAGAACTTTCACCATACAACGACGAAGACTTCATCGATCATGTAACTAATCATGACAAAATATCATTAGTTTCAGATGCAGATAGTTCGCAGATCGCGGCCATCCTTGATGTCAACGACGGGCGTAGCATAACTATTCAAGGTCCGCCTGGAACTGGAAAGTCTCAAACTATTACAAACATCATTGCATCGGCTCTGTCTGATGGTAAAAAAGTCTTATTTATGGCTGAGAAAATGGCAGCCTTAGAGGTTGTAAAGCGTAGATTAGATAAAGCTGGACTGGGCGACGCTTGTCTCGAGTTGCATAGTTTTAAGGCAAGAAAAAGCGAAGTTCTCGAAAAAATACGTAATACTTTGGAAGCGGCAAAGCCTAGGAGACCTGACAGGCAAAATGAGTCTGAGCGACTAAAGAAATTGCAGGATGCTTTGAATGAATATGCATTTGCAATGAACACGCCTCTAGAAGGAGGCTCTATAACGCCTCATAAGGCGATAGGTATCATTCAAAAACATCTTAGGATAACTCCCCAATTAGAAAATATTAAAATTCCTGGTGCAATAAAATGGACAATTTCAAAATTTGAGGATAATCGAGAAGAAGCAAGGCTTTTGGCAAAGACAGTGGTTACAATTGGAAACCCGAGTATTCATCCATGGCGAGGAGTAAATGTGCCAGTCTTGTTGCCATCTGATCAAAATACAATGAAAACGCTTACCCATGATATGCTATTGGGGGTTGAGGATCTTTTTGAAGCATTGCACAATGTAAGTGAAGATTTAGGTCATAGTAATGCCAAAACCTTATCTTCTTCAAACATGTTATCTAAATTATGTGGTTTATTGGCGTTGCGCCCAAACGTTGATATAGAAGGAATAATAGACCCTGTATGGTTTGAGAAATTCGATCTTATAAATTCTTTAGTCAAAACTGGTTCTGAACACGACACCATTGTTCACTCATTACAATCTGTAATTAAAGATGATGTTTTATTAAGAGATTTCAAAGAGGAATTAAATATTTTTCAATTACGAGGTAAATCACCTTTAAGGTTATTTTACGGTGAATATCGTAGAGTGCAGAAAAGTTTAAAGAATGCCTGCTATAAAGAAAAACGGCCTAAAGAATATGATAATAAAGTTAAGTTGCTTGAAGATCTATGTAAACATTATGAGCTGAGGTCTTTCATTTCAACCTCAGGAGATCTTGGTAAAATGGCGTTTGCCCAAGACTGGCATGGAATTAAGTCTAACTGGCAAGTGCTTCAGGGAGTTGTGGACTGGATGTCTGGAGTCATTGATTTGCTTAAGGAAGCACAACTGTCACCTGAAATTCTGAAACGATGGAAAGATATAAGCCGCGATAAGCTGATAAAAAATAAATTACTTCTAGAAGATAAAGAGAATATCGCAAGAACTAGTATCAACAAATGGTCGATTCTTTTTAAATACGACGAAATAGAAGCCTATGGAACGCCATTCAAAGATGTAGAATTGGATAGAATAATTTATCGTCTGAACCAAGCGCAGGAGAGAATTCCTGGAGTATACGAGTGGATCGATTACAGGCGAAAGCGAGAAATATTTAAAGAGCGCGGAATGGAGTTGCTTGCAAACGCTGTTGACAGTGGGCGATTGACTGCTGATAGATTGATTCCACAGCTAGAACATTCATTTGGAAACGAGATAATACGGCAGGCGTTTGATGAAAAGCAAGTATTGCGTGAATTTGCTGGTGAAACTCATGACCACCTCATTAGGCAGTTTTGTGATATGGATAAGCGGTTAATAGATGTTACAAGGCAGTATATTGCAGCACAGTTGTGGAGTAATATGTTACATCCAACCACCGGAGATCCAAATTCTAGTTCCATGAACTATTTAACAACCCAACTTAGTAAAAAGAGAAATCTTCCCACGGTTCGAGAATTAATTTTAAAGACGGGTGCAATATTAAATAATATCAAACCATGTTTCATGATGAGTCCCATGTCGATCGCTCAATATTTGCCCCCTGGTATTATCAGTTTTGATCTCCTCGTAATTGATGAAGCTAGTCAGATTAAACCTGAAGATGCACTTGGTGCTATTGCTAGATGTAATCAATGTGTCATCGTTGGTGATAGCAAGCAACTTCCTCCCACTCAATTCTTTGACAAACTAATGGGAGGAGATGATGATGTTGATGATGATCTTTCTGATGTTGAAAGCATTCTAGATGCTGCCACATACCCCCTTGGTGGAGGTAAAATCCTTCGTTGGCATTATCGAAGTCAACATGAGTCACTTATAGCCTTTTCTAATAAGGAATTCTACAATAGTAAACTTAACGTTTTTCCTAGTCCCAGACAAAAATGTGCTGATTTAGGAGTCACGACGCAATATATATCGGATGGAATTTATGCTCGTGGAGGGTCTCGTAAGAATATGGTTGAGGCTGGGGAGGTTGCCAAAGCTATAATTGACCATGCAAAGCACAATGGGGACTTATCACTTGGCGCGGTGGCTCTTAGCAAGGCCCAACAAGAAGCAATTCAAGATAAACTTGAAGAATTGAGACGAGCAAATCCCGAACATGAATGGTTTTTTAGTAGTGATAAAGATGACCCCTTTTTTATAAAAAATCTTGAAACAGTCCAAGGTGATGAAAGAGATGTGATTTTTATCAGCATTGGGTACGGGAAAGATTCCCAAGGATTTCCGCACATGAATTTTGGACCTATCAATCGAGAGGGTGGATGGCGTCGATTAAATGTATTAATAACCCGTGCGAAACAACGCTGCAAAGTATTTCACAGCATAAAATCAGATGAAATTAGAGTTGATGACATAGGTGAAAGTAATCGGCAGTTATCAAAAGGCAGAATTGCCTTAAGAAATTACTTAGCATACGCAGAAACAGGGCAGTTAGAACAGCCACATGAAAAACATTCTGCGGAAGCAGATTCTTTTTTTGAAGAAATAGTTGCTGATGAATTAGAACGGCTTGGATATGCTGTTAATAAACAAGTTGGCGTTGCTGGTTTCCGCATAGATCTGGCAGTAGTAGATTCAAAAAATCCAGGAAGATATATTCTTGGTATAGAATGTGACGGAGCGACATATCATCGAGCAAGATCAGCTAGGGATCGTGATCGTTTAAGGCAAGAAGTTCTTGAGGGGCTTGGGTGGATAATTCATCGCATATGGTCGTTAGATTGGTTCAAAGATTTTGAGAAGGAATTGCGGCGGGTGATTTTAGCTATCGAAGAAGCCAGGAATAAATCACCAGAATTGAAACGAACGACTGATCATACAAGCACTATTGTTAGGACCGCAGAAGTTAAAGAGTTTAAACATGTACATGATTTAGTTTCATCCGTACCTTACTTAAAAGCTGAACTGAGTGCACCATGCGAATGGCAGCCGAATCATCCACCTTTTATAGAACTTGAAATAGTTATTGAAGAGATAACAAAAATAGAGTCACCAATTCATATAGATGAATTGATTCAACGCATTGCTGAAGTATGGGAATTCGGGCGTGTGGGCAATCGTATTAAAAATGCCATTGTACAAACAGTCAAAGTAGCAATAAAAAAGAGAAAAATAATTCTCAAAAAAGGCTGTTGTGGCGATTTTCTCTGGCGACCAGATATGGATGTTCCGCTAATAAGAGATAGATCAGAAAAAGGTATTAGTATAAATATGATTGCACCTGAAGAAATTAAACGAACAGCCGAAGAGATGTTAAAAGTTAATCATGACTTAAAAAATGATAATCTCGTTGTCGAAGTTTCGAAATGCCTAGGATATAAAAAGCTAACTACTAAGGTACATGAGCACATACAAAAAGCACTCCAATCGGCTTAAAAGGCGGCAATATGATTACTGAGGTCAAGACTTGAAATTTTGGTTCAAGCTTATTCGTTCACGTCGGCACCTATCGCTAAGGCGTTAATCAATGCACACAAAAGAGGGGTGAAGGTCGCATAATTGATTAAGAGTGTAAACAATATTTGATCAAAGGTTAAAATATGGGCTATTACATAAGAAAAGCATTTTCTTCCGGTCCGGTACGATTAAATCTCTCTAAAAGTGGGCTTGGCGTTTCACTTGGTATTACAGGATTAAGATTAGGAGTCGGTCCACGAGGTTCATACGTGCATGCAGGGCGAAAGGGATTATATTTCAGAAAGTATCTCGGTACAAATAAAAAGAAATATAGGACAACCACAAGAGAACAATTCACAGCGCAAGAAAATACTAGTTCTTCATCTCTAACTATTATAAAGATTCTAGGTGGATTAATTGCACTCATCGTTTTAATCAATATTATCAATTTTCTAGCTGATAATCCTGGAATATTAATCGCTATACTCATAATATCAGCTTTAATAGGCGGCACTTTATTCTATACTAAATACTCAAGAAGCAGGGCCATATTGGCTTACCGGCAAATATTAGAGCAAGTCTTCATACTAGAGACAACTAAATTTAATAAAGAGAATATTATAGAAATAAAAAACAAATTAAATGATCCGAACGGTAGGAAAAAAGCTGAGGAAATAGAAAATAATATTTATCATGCAACCCTCGATAAAATAATTGATGATAATATGGTAACCTCGGCTGAAAAAAAGAATATTCTGGATTTGGAATCAGTTATCAGCATTAATGACGCATATAAAAACACAGCAAAAGCTGAAATTTTTAAGTCCTATTATTTAAACGCCATTCAAGACAGATTAATCACAGATTCAGAAATTAATACGCTTAACAATATTGCCGAAGGACTTGGTATTGATCAATCTATAGTTAAAGAAGAAATGAAGGTTGTTCAAGAAATTATTAAAATGCAAAAGTTAAAATATCCACTAACGCCACTTACATCGGTGCCAATAACGATTCAAAAATCAGAGAAAGCTTATTATTGTTCGCAAGGGAAAATTTTAATAAAAAAGAAAGCGCCGAAAGGTTCCACTAATGAGTATGAACATATCGTGAAGAGAGAAGGTAATCTTATTATAACCGACAAGAGAATTCTACTCGTAAAAGATGGCACAACTTCTATTAACATCTCTGATATATTAGATATTGATGTAGATATTGATAATAAAGTTCTTCATGTTTCAAAAGGCACAACTGTCACTCCAACAATCATACAAACCGAAGAAGTCCTTTATTGTGGCAAGATAATAGATATATTAAGAAATAATATTGCGCTATAAAAGTATCGGTTCTGTCTTATGGTATCATAACAAAAGCAATACACCCGATCGTTACGCTCCGGGTGATTTTTGAAGTGGTATAGTCATAGCGGACACCTCGAAAAGAGTGATATAGAGAATAAACTATTTGAGGTGAGAGATGACAACAGAAAGAAAGAGCTATTCAAAACAATTTAAAATTGACGCCGTGAAACTTGTGACCGATCAAGGCTACAAAATCTCAGAAGCCGCCAGAAATCTTGATATTCACCCGAATATTCTGCGGAAATGGAAAGATCAGTTAACCGGCGACAGCGACCAGGCATTTCCC
>CAIVDK010000009.1 GCA_903904655.1 uncultured delta proteobacterium
ATGCAATAGGGAACAATGGTTGAAAACAAAGCTCAATCTAAAAATTGCCTGGCTTCCTCATGTGGCCTGGGGTGTTTTAAGGGAGGATGTCCTTTTTACACGGGGTCGTTTGAAGACAACTTATTTTCTTTCCGTTTCTTGCAATTCCATTATTTTGCCAAAAACGGGGTGTCGGCGGGCGGCCAGGCGAACGAACAGGCTTCCCATCTCCCCGTAACTGATGCCGGCAACTTCCGCTGCGCAGGCCATACTGGCTTCCTGACTTATGTCCGCATTGGGATTGACGTCCAGAACATAGAAAATGTTATCCCGCAAACGGATGTCCAGACGGGCATAATCCCTGCATCCCAAAATCCGGTAAGCGTCACAGCACACCTTTTCCAGCGCCATCGTCTCTTCAGGGGTCAGCGGCGCGGGCAGCAGCGTTTCGATTTTTTCATAGTGCTCGGAGCCGGGGATAAATTTGGAATCATAGGTGCAAAGCCGATCTTTGATGTCGTTGAAAAAAGAGAAATCCATTTCCGCAACAGGCAGTACGGTGAGCTTTTCGTTTCCCCAGACGGACACATGAAATTCGCGCCCGTCAATAAAGTCTTCAACCATGGCCGGTTGATTGTAGGTATCCAAAATAAAGGGGATTCTATTTTTCAGTTCCATTGGATTGAGCACAACAGCGTCGCGGGTGATCCCTGCGGAACAATGTTCATTCATCGGTTTGACAATAGCCGGGAAACTGTTCCATTCGCACGGCTCGGACTGATGAAATATCCGCCAGGCGGGCGTCGGGATGCCGGCCTGATCCAGGAGAACTTTGACCCGATACTTATCCTGAGCCAGGGCCAGAGCCTCTGAATCGGCGCCGGTGAAGGTAAAGCCCAGCAGCTCGAGCCGTTTGGCCACCAGCCACTCGCTGTGCGTAAGCCCCGGCAGGCTTTCGCACCAGTTAAAAATAATATATTCTGAAGGATCAAAAGAATGAAGATGGTTGGCGATGTTATCATCGGCAACGGGAACGAAGACGATAGGATAACCCACCTCAATCAAGGCATGGCCAAGTTGCGTCGAGAGGTTGATGACCTCCTCTTTTTCAGCCTGTGTCCAATGAGGATCAACATTATACAACAAGGCGACCGGAATTTTTTCAGGCGCTACATCTACCGGCACTATGGGCCTCCATGTTTTAAATATTCAGTCTTCCCGCTCCTGTTCATCGGGGAATGACTTCAATCATCCGTCCTTCCCGATTTTGCCGGATTTTATTAATATCCGCCCTGATCGGAACCTTTTTTTAATATACATATTTTTTCAATAATTCCAAGCATTGATTCACCATTTTCCATCAAAATGTGCAGCTGGATATCAACGTCTCTCATCTTTCTTCATGGCTAAAACCAAAGCTTATCTTTTTTAAGTGTGTTATTTGCCGCTGCCTTAATCGATTCTATTTCTTTTTGTGATGGCGCAGCAAGCTTCATCTTGCCCTTTTCTAACGCATCAAGAATATCTCTTTCTTCTTTAAGGTGGGATCGACGAGGGAATGCTTCCAACATCCCGTTGATGCGATTGAGAGAGGTTGGCGTCTCGCATGGCATGTTTTTCAGAAAATCCATGGCCCGCTCTACTGCAACCGGAAGGTGATCATAAATTTCCGCATGTTGACTGGTTTGGTAATGCCTTACCTGGCATCATAGTAAAACTGATCCGCTTGTTTTTGATCTCTCTTAAAAACCCGGTAAACAACCATTGGGTTCCTAACAAAATACCAATCGCCAAATTGATCAAATTTTCTGCACGATGTTACAATATGAGCCTTTCGAATTGTGCCATATCGCTTTCCCTGAATTATTCCATATTCCTGCAACCGCTGGCCAAAGTCGATATCTTCAACGCAAACAAGCTTTTCATCGAATCCCCCAATTGCCTCATAGTCTTTTCTTAAGCACCAGAACATCCCGGCGCTCACGCCATGCCATAAAACAAAGGGAGCCACAACCAACAGGCTGCAAAGTATCCCAAACGATATTCTTTCCGGCAAAATCTTAACACCACCACCGATATATTTACCCGAATTCAGTTTCTGTAATACCTCCCTCAGCATATTCGAAGTCATTTCGCTATCAGCGTCTATCGTAATAAGGATATCACCTTTGGATGCTTCAGCTCCCTTGTTTCGAATATGGCTCAAATTTCGGGAGTCATCAGTTATAACCCTTGCACCCCATTCACCAGCAATTTCTCCAGTCCTGTCCGTGCAACAGTTCAGCACAACAATATGCTCAACTTCTTCGGACACTTCTTTTGCTGCCGCTTTAACGGAGCATAGGCATTTCTTTATAAATAGTTCTTCATTGTGAGCCGGAGTAATTACTGAAATCATTTTATCTTCACCGAACGAAGAAATTAGCCGGAGCGCAGCAAGCGGGTGTACTGCTTGGTTAGGCGGTCATGTCCATTGTCAAGGGCTTACATTTTTTATCTGTAAATTTCCCCGGCCAATAAACAGTATTGGCCCCCGATTACCTTAATTGTTTTGCCTATTGGGGAACCCGTCGCCCCCCGATCCATGTAGAAAGAACCCGCGGGTTGTCTTTCGAGAGTGCTGCAGGAGACACCAAGTACAAATCCTTCTCGTACACGACGATATCAGCCTTATAACCGATATGCAACCTGCCGACATTGGCTTCGCGGGTAGTGGCATAGCCGCCTACGGTGAAACCCTCTATCATATCCCGCATTGTTAATGGTGGATTATCAGGATTGCCGCCACTGGTAAGCGCCACTCTCATGATTTCGGTCGGCCAGCTAAGCGCTTCCGTGTTAGATGCATAATCGGTTGAGAAGGCCAGAGTGATGCCTGCATCTCTCATCTTCTTGTAGGGATATGATCTTTTCGCATGATCGCCATAATAATATTCAGTTTGTTGTCTCTGGGCTTCCCAGTGAAGCGAAGGCTGTACCCCTGCGATCACACTGGAGCCCAGCTTTTTCATTCTCGTGATCTGATCGTCCGTAATCAGCCCCAGGTGGTAGAGTGTTTGTCTGCCTCTCAAATAACCTTTTTTCGCTTTCACCGCTTCGATGGCACTCAGCACGGCATCGATGGCGTTATCCCCCCCGACATGATAGTGCATGTCGAGGCCCAGTTCCTCGGACTTTTCAAGAATCTTGAAGATGTTGTATTTTTCGCCATAAGAGTCGTCAGGAGCAACGGCATAAAGACCGTGATTTCCAAGTGTGTTCGGCCAGCTCGTCCATGCGCCGCCCTGGCCAGCCGCGCCATCGACAAAAAGCTTAAGGCCGGAAAAACGTACAAGTTCTGTATCATGGCCCGCATCGCGGTAGTCTATGTCATCCAGGCTGAAGAAGGTATACGCATAGTTGATCCTGAGGGGGAGCGATCCTTCGCGCTCCAGTTCTTTGCACAGTTCCGGTCTCATAGTTCGCCCCATCGGCCCGCCCATCAGCTCGACGATTGATGTATATCCCATACCCGCCCATTTCTTCATAAAGAAGGGGGCTAATAGTTTAACCTGACTGTCCGGCACCAGAGGGAATATGGCCTTGTTCCCTACGATTGCGCCGGCTGTCTCCCTAAGCATACCGGTCGGCTGGCCGTTCTGCTTTACTATCTTTCCGCCAGGCGGATCAGGGGTTGAAGCATTGAGGCCGCTGATACTCATAGCGGCGGTGTTGACGATATAGCTGTGACCCAACTGATCGGCAATCATCACAGGGCAGTCAGGACCAGTTTCCGTATCCAGATTCGCCAGATCATTAAGGCCCCAGTCAGTATCATAATTCTGAAGTACAAATCCGTGAGCCATCACAGGAGTACCTGTGGCGACTTCTTTACAACGGCCACCGACAATCTTCGCTATCTTTGCCGGATCCGTCTCCTTGCCTATTGGTACCAGGATGCTTCCCGCAACCGCCATACTGATAAGATG
>CAIVDK010000010.1 GCA_903904655.1 uncultured delta proteobacterium
AAAGAGGGCATTGAACAGCTAAACCCGGAGCTTTTTCTGCGCAGCACGCCGTCTTTTCTGGTATGGTTGATTCGGCTGTTTTTCCTGGAAGAAGTCATGACCCGCTACTATGACTTCCGCAAGGTGACGATTGATCTTATCGCCAATTTTTACAAGGAGCAGCGCCCGGAATTCATTCCCATGCTTATTGAAACGGCAAACAGCTTCTTTGCTAGAGAGGAAGCGAAGTCAGGCATTGCCCCGCTTACCGAAAAAGAGATTGTTTCATACTACAAGGAAGACGCCACAATATGGCGGGTCTATCTGGCATTTCGCAAGATTGACCGCTTCCTGCATCTAAAAATACTCCAAAAGCCCTATGTGTACATCCTGCCGGGGCGAATAAAAAGATAGTGAGACTCGCTAAGAACAAGCGTAGCGAAGTTCGAAGCGAAAGTCGAACTATCCCCGAAGCGCAGCGAAGTGGGATAATGAGCCAAGCTGAAAGCGAAATATCCCCGAAGCGATAGCGCAGCGGGATAAGCAGGCCAACCGCATTATCCACCTTTTTTTCAATCATCTGAAACATATGTTTGCCATTTATTTATGGTTGAAGTATAAGAAACTTCGATTAAAAAAATAGGGGGTATTTCTATGCAAGCTGTGTCTATACGAATCTTCCTTATCTTGTTTATACTTATTTTTATCTACCCATCTTCATTGATTGCGGGAGCGGAGAGGCGGCAGGCTTTGGTTATCGGCAATGGTGGCTATAGTTCATCACCACTGAAAAATGCTGTCAACGATGCTGCCGATATTGCAGCCAACCTCCAGAGGCTCGGTTTTTCAGTAATCTTGAAAAAGAACGTAAGTCATCAGGATATGGAAGATGCCATCCTAGAGTTTGGTGAGCAGTTGAAGAAAGGCGGCGTGGGTCTATTCTTTTACGCCGGCCATGGCGTCCAGAAAGATAGCCGGAACTATCTCATCCCTATCGGGGCAAAGATCAATAAGGATACAGACATCAAATTTCAGGCTGTAGATGCGGAAATGGTGCTGGCGGAGATGGGAAATGCCGGCAATAATCTCAATATTGTGATTCTTGATGCCTGTCGGGATAATCCATTTAGCAAGAGTTTTCGATCATCAAGCCGGGGGCTTGCCATCATCTCCGATGCACCTAAAGGAACATTCATCACCTACTCTACCAGTCCCGGAAAGGTTGCTACCGATGGCAGTGGCCGCAACAGCCCTTATACCGAGTCTCTGATCAAATATATGAATACAAAAGGCCTGCCTATAGAAGAGGTTTTTAAAGAGGTCAGGAAGGACTTGGGAAGAAAGACCGGCGGGCAGCAGGTTCCCTGGGAGCTATCCTCTTTGGAGGGTCAGTTTTATTTCTCTCCCGGAAAGTCGGTCAAGTCAGATTCTGCAGCCAAGGATGAGTTTGATGATGAAAACCAAAAACTGGAAGCGGAACATAGTCGTTTAGAAAAAGAGAAAGCAGCCTTTGCAAAACAGAAGGCGCTGGATGAGAAACGGCAACTTATAGCTGAGGAAAAGGAAAGATTAGCAGCGGAAAAGGAAGAAGCTCGCCAAGCGGCGGCCGAGCGGAAGAAAAAAGCAGCAGAGGAGAAACAACAAAAGATAGAAGAGGAAAAAGAACGCCTGGCGGCTGAGAAGGAGGAGGCGCGTCAGGCCGCACTGGAACGGAAGCAGGCTAAAAAGACAACAACTCTTGCTATGGCAAAACGTCCCGCATCCGGGGAAACAGGTAGGGATGGTCGTTTTATTGCCTATGACAATGGGACTGTTCTGGATACAAGCACGAACCTGATGTGGGCTGCAAAGGATAATGGGAGAGATATTAATTGGCAAAGTGCCAACAACTATTGTGAAAATTATCGTGGAGGCGGTTATAAGGACTGGAGGATGCCGACGACGGATGAACTGATTGGACTGTATGATACGGGAAAATTTCAGAGAAATGAAGATAACCCTTCATATCCGCTACAGATTACAGAACTAATTAATATTACGTCTTGTTGTCCTTGGTCATCTTCAATGCCTGGTCCTGACCCCGCTTTTATTAGTTTCACCGCCACCGGGAGGGGAAGCTACAGGCTTTCTATGTCTGGTATCAAAGACGGTGTATTTCGTGCGCTCCCGGTGCGTTCTGTCAAATAGATAGTGAACCTCCAATTCTGAAAACGAAGTGCAGCGGAATTGGTAAGTTGAGCTATCAAGCACAGAAACTGTGTAGCAATTGTCATTGCGAGCCGACTTTCAGGCGGCGTGGCAATCTCATAAGCCTCGATAGCATTGGGATTGCCACGTCGTCCAAGGGACTCCTCGCAATGACAAACGAAGATTATGACACACTCTCACAACGGGATCATCAAATATAAGGAGACTTTATGGCTTACGCTGATTTTTCACTGATTGAAGGCAGGCAGGTGCCTAAACCTTTTGAACGTGAACTTAAAATAATCATGACGCCTGAAACTCATGAGGACGTGAAAGAGTTTTCATTATTGGTATCAACCCTTACTCCCAATGGCGGCTGCACGGATTTCCATGCGCATGAAGAATCCGGCGAGCTGATGGTCTTTACCAGTGGCAAAGGCAAGGCCTGGCTGGAGGGGGTGGAATATGAACTCAAACCCGGCGTAGCGATTTATGCCGCACCCGGCAAAATTCACAAGACAATGAATACCGGCGACGAACCGCTGACCATAATCTGTGTTTTTGTTCCGCCGTTTAATCCTGATTATATTTCCGCAAACATTCATGCCGCAAAGAGTGTGGAGGATAAGAAATGAATGCCTCGTTCAAAAACAGGATTGAGGAACTAAGAAACGGCGGCGCAAAGGTTGTTCCCGAAGCTGAAATGAAGGAAATCCTCAAGCAGTATGGCATCCCGGTGCCGAAGTGCAAGCTCTGCGTCAGTGCTGACGAGGCTGCGGCCTTTGCCGCCGAAGCGGGTTTCCCTGTTGTGTTGAAACTCTCTTCGGATAAGGTTTTGCATAAGACTGAGTTAAAAGGCGTAATGCTTGACCTGGACTCTGTTCAGGAAGTCAAAGCCGCCTTTGCCAATATGGATGAGGCTTTCAGGAAACAGCGGGTGCCTGGTTATTTGGGAATTCTAGTCGAAAAACAGTCTGAAAAAGGGACGGAACTTATTGTCGGGCTTCAGTATGACCAGGTTTTCGGGCCTGTGATGATGATGGGACTTGGCGGCATATTCACAGACATTATCAAGGATGTGGTCTTTCGGATGCTGCCGCTGACCAAAGACGAAATTATTGAGGCGTTAAAAACGCTCAAGGCATGGCCTCTTTTAAATGGCTACCGGGGAAGCGCAGTATTTGCCACGGACAAACTGATTGATGCCCTGCACGCAATTTCGGTATTCGGCACTGATTATGCGGGTCAGTATGACTCGGTTGATTTTAATCCTGTGATTGCCAGACAAGACGGTTGCACGATGGTTGATGCCAAGATGGTTATCGCGGAAAAAGAGATGCCGGCAAAAACAAAGACCTCCGAAATGCCAAGGATTGAACATCTGAGCGGGTTCTTTAATCCGAAAAGTGTTGCAGTTATCGGTGCATCCAATACACTGGGAAAAATTGGCAACACAATCCTTGATTCGCTTCTCAACCTTGATTTCAGCGGTAATGTTTATCCGATAAATCCAAAGGTGGATCAAGTGCTGGGTCTCAAGGCGTACCCGTCTCTTTCTGAGCTTCCAGAAATTCCGGAGATGGTCGCCATCAGCGTTGGCCTGGAATTAGTTCCTGATATCGTTATCGAGATGGGCCGGATTGGAGCGCATAACGCGTTTATCGTTTCCGGCGGAGGCAGGGAATTGGGCGGCGAGCGCGCGGATATCGAATCGAAAATCAGCAAGCTGGCGAGAGATAATGATGTAAGAATTGTAGGACCTAACTGCATCGGCAGCTTTGACGGCAATAACCGTTTCGACTCCTTCTTCTACCCGCGGGAACGCTTGAAAAGACCGAAAGGCGGCTCCATGAGCTTTATCACTCAAAGCGGCACGTGGGGATGCGCGTTTCTGGAAAGCGCTATAGTTACAGGCGTCGGCAAGATGGTCAGCTACGGTAACCGTGTAGATGTGGATGAAGGTGATCTTATCGCTTATCTGGCAGACGACCCGGAAACAAAGGTGATCGGCAGCTACCTTGAAGGCCTTGGCGATGGACGGAAATTCATTGAAGGCGTTAAGGCCGCAAAGCAAAACAACAAGCCGGTTGTGGTTTTCAAGACAGGACGTAACTCGATGTCCGCGAATGCATCAGTTTCTCACACTGGCGCATACGGCGGCAGCTATGAAATATACAAGGGCGCGCTTGAACAGGGCGGAGTAATCCTGACGGACAGCCTCCATGAACTTTATGCGGCATGTGAGACATTGGCCTTGCAGCCGAAGGCCAGGGGAAACAGGGTGGCCATGGTTTCCAACGGAGCAGGCCCGATGGTCAACGCCATAGATTTGTTCCCGGAAAAGGGGCTTGAATTGGTAAAGCTGGGCAGGGAATCGGTGAAGAGAATGCGGAAAAAATTCAGCTTCTTCTACATTGTCGAAAATCCTGTTGATGTAACCGGTTCGGCAACAGGCGCGGATTATGAATTCGTTATCGAAACCCTCATGGCGGATGAGAATGTGGATATAATCATGCCATTCTTTGTTTTTCAGAATGCTCCTCTTGATGAAAGCATTGTGGAAAGGCTTACATCTATTAATGCCAAAAAGCTAAAACCGGTAATTTGTTGTTCAACGGGCGGATTATATTCAGAAAAGATGGGCAGTGCCGTCCGTCAAGCGGGCATACCTGTTTACACGCGGGTTTGTGAATGGGTTGCTGCCGCCTCTGCGGCAGCAACGTGGGGAAGAAACTCAAATAAAATTATAAAAGGAAATATATGAATCGCTTATTTGATAAAAAAGAATCGTGGACTGGCAAAAAGAGAAAAGCAGCACAAGATGAGCTTTTGGTCAACATGGTGAAGTTGGGCTACAAAAAATCGTCCAGGATAAAGCAAATATTTGATGAACATAAAATCAAGCCGATCAATATTAAATCCCGGGAGGATTTGGAGAAGCTGCCTGTTACTTCACGCGAAAGACTCGTGGATATGGAACTGCAGGAGCCACCTTATGCGGAGCTTTCAAACCCTTCGATATCAATTGATCGAATTTTTACTTCACCCGGTCCGGTCTACGAACCGCATCTTGCCGAAAGCGATAATTTATGGGCACGCGCTTTTTTTGCCGCGGGCATTGGCCCCAATGACATAGCGCTTAACGCATTTTCTTATCACATGGTGGCGGCAGGACTAACTTTCCATAGTGGCCTGCGCAAAGTCGGCGCGACTGTAGTCCCATCCGGAACTTCTTCTTCTCAAATTCAAGTGCAATTAATTAAGGATCTCAAGGTTACCGCTTATGTTGGCACTCCCAGCTTTTTATCTTCCATCATTGCCAAAGCTACGGAGTTGGGCTTTGATTTTAAGAAGGATTTTCGCCTGAAGAAAGCCTGCTTTGCGGCGGAGCCTTTATTCCCGGATATGCGCCGCTCTTTTGAAAAGGATTACGGAATTGATACTTATCAAATGTACGGAGCTACGGAGGTTGGAGATGTGGCTTATGAATGTTCACAAAAGAATGGCTGGCATATTTGCGAAGAGACTATTGTCGAAATTGTCGACCCAGCAACGGGAAAAAACGTTGCAGATGGAGAATTAGGTGAAATTGTTGTGAGTCGACTCAATGAAATATTCTTCCTGCTGCGCTTCGGGACAGGGGATTTATCGCGAATAATTACCGATCAGTGTAAGTGCGGAAGGACGTCTTATCGGCTGGCAGGAATTGCCGGAAGGATAGGGGACGCGGTAAAAGTCCGGGGGCTGTTTATCGCGCCCAGCCAGCATAAAATGATTCAGGCAAAATTCAATAATCTGCCATTACAGGCTTTAGTCAGCCGAGTTGGAAATGATGATGTACTTAAAGTAAAAGTGGAAAAGATTTCACCAGAGATCGGTACTGGTGTATGGGAAGAAAAGTTTAAAACAATTTTCCGCGAGATTTGCACGGTCAGAATTGATCAATTGGAATATGTGAGCGTGGGCTCAATTAAGCCGGAAGATAAGCTGATTATTGATCAGCGGAAGTGGTAATGAGACACAAG
>CAIVDK010000011.1 GCA_903904655.1 uncultured delta proteobacterium
ATCCAGCAATATTTTTAAGCGGGAAATAATACTGACGGCATCTGTCCTTCCCGTAGAATACCCTGTCAACGCCTGCTCAATATCCTGTCTGCTTTTTGGAAGGAGCCCTTTCTGATACAAATCCATGAGCCTCTCCGACAGTCGAAGCATGGAATAGTTATCACGCAGCGCCGCTTCTATCATCAATCGCGTTGCTTCCAGTTCCCGACCAGCCTGATGAATATTGACCCTGGCTTCCATGACGGCAGGTTTTTGTTTCGTCAGGAAATAAACAGGGATGTTGATTGTTGCCGTGGCGGCCCACATATCAAGAAATTCACCTGTTCGGTTGTAATAGATGCCGCTCAAGGCGAAATCAGGGTAATATTCTTTTTGCGCCATCGCCAGTCTGGTATTGGCGGCTTCGATCATCTTGCTTCGCGATTTTAATTCCGGAGAATGTTGCCCCGCCATATCGACCGCGGCATTAATCTCCAGGGGAAAAGGCTGATAAACGGGTTCGGAAGGTCTGGGAAGTGGGGGCCCTTTATATCGGCCGACGGCGGCCGAAAGTATGGCTTGCAGAGACTGGACTTTCTGCAGAAACATTTCTTGTTTTTCCAACAACATATATTTTTCGGTCTGCGCCATAAGGACATCCTGCTGCATGGCTTTTCCGGCTGCGTAGCGCGCCATAGTCAGGCTTTCAATGCGAGTGAGCAAGTCTCCCTTTTCTTTCAGCAGATCGATATTCTTGTAGGCAAGAAAAAGATCATAATAAAGCTCTTTGACCCGTACGACGGTTTTGAGTTTTAAAACTTCGTGCATGGCTTCCAAGCTCTCCACGTCCCGCGCCGTCATTTCTTCTTTGAGCATGCGCTTGCCCGGAAACAGAAATTGCTGCGTCGCTGAAAACATCCACTGGGCGCCCTGCATCTCGCCGTAAGTATAACGGCTGAAGCCTTCATTCTGATAGCCGAACATGAACAAGGGATCAGGCAAGCTGCCGGATTGAGGAATCCGAAAACGGGCAGCCTCAATCCGGGCCTGTGAGGACTGAATTTCAGGACTGTTTTTCAGCGCTTCTTCGATTAAACCACCCAAGAACGGGTCGCTATGGACCGGCGAAGCGGCAAGAAGAAAAACACCTGAAAACAAAAGCCATACCTTCAAGAACCTACTTGATATCAACATTGAGTTTTACCGTTTGTGCCTTGCCATCGCGGTTAATTTTAATATTGATAAACCAGGGACCGGACATCGAAAAATTAAGCGTCCCCTGATAATTTTCACCCTTTAGAGCAGTTGCTGTTTTATAATTCATGGCGCCCATTCCGGGCATCGCCGGCATGCCGTAATCGATGGCTACCGTCGCATCCGTTACCGTTTTGCCCGTCGCATCCTTGATCGCCACGGCTATTTTGTTTATTCCGGTCACCGGCGGGTTTTTGTCGATATTAACCTGAACACTAAGATCGCCTGCTTTCTTTGAAATTTCAAAGTCTTTGGCTCCCGCAACTCCGACATTTAACGCTAAAATCATTGCCGCTACTATTAAAATCAGTCTCTTCATATTTAGCCCTTCATTTTTAATGATAATTTAATTTACTATTACTTCAATAGTAAATATTCAATCGGGTTTGTCAAGAAACTTTCCCCAAACAAAGCGGGAATTGCAGGTAAATTTTCTTTAATCCCGCTGTTGCGGGACGAGCGTTAATTCTCCGCAGCGAGCTCGCGATATAATGACGTTCATTTCATTCCTCGACAGCGAGCTCGCGAGGTGATTGATTATGGAAATTTCTTATCATTGAAAAAATGAAGATGATCTTGTGTGAAGTGGTACAGGAGGAGGTAAAAAATGTTACTTCTTCATTGTTACCTGAGAAACTTCACCTTCTTCTTTTCCCGGCAAAATAATGGATGTTACAATCGATACGACCAGAATGGAGGCAATCACCATCAGGGAAGCTGCAACGGGCACGTGGAAAAAATCTTCAATGAGCATTTTTACGCCGACAAAGCTCAAGATCGCCGCCAAGCCGTAATGCAGAAGGTGGAATAATTTCATCAAACCGGAAATCGCGAAAAATAGAGAACGCAGACCTAAAATCGCAAAGACGTTGGATGTATAAACGATAAAAGGGTCTTTGGAGATAGCCAACACGGCTGGAATAGAATCAATGGCGAACAGAATGTCCGTTGTTTCCAGTGCCAGCAGGATAGCCAGCATCGGTGTGGCAAATCGTACCCCGCGCTTAACAATAAAAAATTTGGCGCCGGAAAATTGTTTTGTCACGGGAACGAAGAAGCGCAAAAGCTTTATCGCGATATTCCGGTCGGGATGAACTTCCGTTTGTTTGTTGAGCGCCATCTTGACGCCGGTGAAAACCAAGAAAGCCCCGAAAACATACATGACCCAACTAAAGGTATTGATGAGCGCAACGCCCGCAAAGATAAAGACGGCGCGTGTCACAAGCGCCATCAAGATTCCCCAGAACAAGGCTTTGTGTTCATATTCATGCGGCACTTTGAAAAAGCGGAAGATCAGCATAAATACGAATAAATTGTCGATGCTCAGAGAGTATTCAATGAGATAACCGGCAAAAAACTCCATCGCCTTGGATTGGCCGTAGAAGTAGTAAACACCCACGCCGAACAGCACGGCAAGCGTCACCCAGAAGGAGGTCCAGAGCAGGGCCTCCTTCATTTTGATGACGTGAGATCTGCGATTGAAAACACCCAGATCAAGAGCCAGCATAGCCAAAACAAAGGCCGCAAAGAATATCCACCACCACATCATACGCAAAGCATCCTTTTAAGGTTTAATCTTTTTTGCTACATGACCCAAACCAAGAAGAGGTATGGCTCCTCCGCCTGTTGCCCGGGAAATTACTCCATTCCATTTTTCGATGGCTTTCACAATGTTATAATCAATGTATATCAACCCCGTGAAAAAACGCTAAAGAGCTTGTCGAGACCGCCCTTATCCATCTGCCCCACCATCTCCATTTCACCGGCATCAAGCCAGATGCCTTCACATTCTGAACACTTATCGACCTTTATTTTTTTATAGTCGATTTCCACCAGGTTCATGCCGCATTTGGGGCACTTCATATAATGCAATTCTTTTTCTTTTATCCGCTGATCGGCGGCAAGGTTCTTTTGACTATTTTCTTGACTTTTTCTCAACCGCTCATATTCCTTGCGGGCAAAAAATTCTTCTTCCGTCTCACTTGGTTTAACTGGCATTTTTCATTTCCTCCTTAATTGTATGTTGAATGATATACTATTGTTATTGTTTTCCTTATACTTATACGATATTTTTCAAGACGAGTTTTGTGTTTTATGTCCGATGGTCGTGCATAAAACATGAAGCGGGCTTCAACCCAGCGGTTAGTCGTCAGAAAACTCACACGATTGTTGAATTAAGATTTTGCCGGAGGGGCCTTATTAGGCCAGATATAAGTTGACTGAGAAGAGATGGTGGTTGTGTTTTCAGCGACAACTGTTGTTAATAAAGGGAAAACTACCCCACCAACAGAGATGACTGTTACCGCCGTGGCGGGATCGCTCTTGTTTTTACCCATCGTTCCGGAGATGGCGGCTTTTGTTTTGCAGATAGAACGCGCGGCAAGCAAAAGCGTGTTGTCATGGTGATGGAAAGCAATAGCTAAACCCGCCAGAAAAAAAAGTGCCAGCGTTAGTAAAATGATCCTTTTGATCAGTGAGTGATGCATAGTGCTATTGTTTCCAATTTTGTACCCGCAAATTTGGTTACCTCGTACCATCTATTTCAAAAGACTGTCAAGGGGTATCCTCTTCGAGTCGAGATATCCACATACCCATGCATTTACATTTCTTCTTCAACTTTTCTCTTTTCGAACCAACCGTAAACTGCTGGAATAATTAACAGTGTAAGTAAAGTTGAAGTAATCAATCCCCCCACAACAACTGTGGCCAAAGGTTTTTGAATTTCAGAACCCATCCCACTGGCAAGCAGCATTGGCACCAAACTGAAAATGGAGATCGACGCGGTCATCAAAACCGGGCGCAATCTATCCAGACATCCCTTGCGGATGGCTTCCTGCAAATCAAAACCTTCATCGCGCAACTGCGAGATGCGCGAAACCAGCACAAGACCGTTTAAAACAGCAACACCGAACAAGACGATGAATCCCACCGACGCCGGAACAGACAAATATTGTCCGGATATAAAGAGAGCAAAGACTCCGCCAATTAAAGCAAACGGCAGATTGGAAATAACCAGCAGCGACAAGCGGATTGATCGAAATGTAAGGTATAAGAGAAGCAGGATTAACCCGACGGCAACAGGGCCGATGATCATCAATTTGTTCATCGCTCTTTGCTGATTCTCAAATTGCCCGCCCCAGGTTAGATAATAACCGAACGGCAGTTTAACTTTCTCTTTTATCTTTTGTTTTGCTTCTGCGACAAAACTGCCGATATCTCTGCCGCTGATATTCATCTCGATGCCGATCCTTCTAATCCCATCCTGACGGCTTATTTGAACCGGTCCTTCAATCATGCTTATAGTGGCTAGTTGCTCGAGCGGTATATTCATTCCTGATTTTGTTGTGACTAATATATTTTTGATTGCTTCGAGGGAATTTCTTTTTTCTTCCGGTAGACGAACGGTTATATCAAAGCTCCGGTTCTCTTCATAAAATTTAGAAGCAGATTTCCCGGCAACCGCTATTTCAATGACACTCTGAACATCACTGATATTCAAGCCATATCGTGCTATTTTTGACCGGTCGATATTGACCGTCAGGTAGGGCTGCCCCGACACCTTTTCCGCAGCCAAATCGGTCCCACCCTTAATAGAAGAAAGAACTCTCGCAATTTCAGCCGACTTATTATTCAGCACATCAATGTCTTCGCCAAACAGTTTAACGATCAATTGCGCGCGCGTTCCGGCAACCAGCTCGTCAATTCTGCACTGTATCGGCTGGCTGAATCCGAAACTGATCCCTGCGATCGACTCCAATGACTTACGCATTTCATTCGTCACCTCTTCTTTGGAAATATCCCGTTTCCATTCACTCTTTGGTTTGAATATGCCAACATACCCGGTTTTATCCGAACCACGAGTATCCAGGGCAATGCCGGTCTGTCCTGTGCGCGACACCACCACATCCAGTTCATCAAACTGCATAAGTCTTTGGGCCGCACGTTGATTGACTTCCATTGCTGTTGCCAGTGAAACACCGGGCAGCATAGCCACATCCATATCAAACGAGCCTTCATCCATTGTCGGGATAAATTCCGTTCCTAATCTTGTTAACAGAAACAGAGAAACAACCAGGAAAACACCTGCAATACTCAAAATTATCTTTTTCTTATTCATGGCATATTCCAGAAGCGGCAAATATACTTTCTTGGCATATCGCATGATGAAGCTTTCTTTCTCCGGTTGTGGTTTCAGAAAGAGGCTGCAGAGAACCGGAACAACGAATATGGAGAGTAACAATGACGAAAGAAGCGCGAGAGTAACAGTTATAGCCAGTGGTCCGAACATTTTCCCTTCAATTCCGGATAATGAAAGAATAGGTATAAACGTGATGGCAATGATCATTTCACCGAAGATACTCGGTTTTCTGACCTCCATCACGGCCTTAAGGACCGTCAATAATTTTGGATGCTTTCCCATCTCTTCACTTAAATGCCGTTGAACATTCTCAACTTGAATGATCGTCGTGTCGATGATCATGCCGATCGAAATCGCCAGGCCGCCGAGCGACATTAGATTTGCGCTAATGCCAACCAGTTTCATCACAATAAACGTGACCAGTAAGGATAGTGGCAATATTATGAGAACGACAAGACTTCCCCGGAGACTATTCAGCAGGAGGTACAATACGATCAGAACCAGAATAGCGCCTTCAACCAGAGCTTTGTTTACCGTGCCTACGCTGGCGTTCACAATATCGCTTCTGTCGTAATAGGGGACTATCTTGATACCATCCGGCAACATATTGTTCTCGTTTATTTCTTTTACTTTTTGAGCTACCCGGCGGACAACTTCACGGCTGTTTGCGCCGCGCAGCATCATGACAATTCCACCAACTGCTTCATCTTTACCGTTCTTCATCGCCGCACCCATCCGCACGGCTTCGCCAATTTTTATTTGAGCCACGTCTCTTATATACGTCGGTGTTCCTTTTTGAGATTTCAGGACGATATTTTCTATATCGCTGATATTTTTAATCAAGCCAACACCGCGAATAATATATTGATCCGTACCTCGTTCGAGAACATTACCGCCAACGTTTTGATTATTGTTGCCGATTGCGGAATAAACATCATCTACTGTTACGGCATACTTCACCAATTTTTCCGGCGATACAATGACCTGGTATTGCTTGAAGTAACCGCCAAAAGAATTTATTTCATTCACCCCTGCAACACTTTTTAACTGCGGGGTAATTACCCACTCTTGAATTGTTCTCAGGTTGGCCAGATAGGATTTTTTTTGCAGGGGGTCCGCCGGTATTTTCCCCTCAAGGGTGTACTGATAGATTTCACCCATGGCCGTCCCGATCGGTCCCATGGCAACTTCGACGCCTTTAGGAACCTTTTCCCTTGCGTCCGCCAATCGTTCAAATACCAACTGTCGCGCAAAATAAATATCGACATTATCTTTGAATACGATGGTTACGATGGAGAGGCCGAACTTTGTGACGGAACGCATTTGTTCAAGGTCGGGCAAGCCGCGCATGTCCATCTCAATCGGGTAAGTGACATTTCTCTCAATCTCTATCGCCGATAATCCGTCGGCATGGCTGATGACCTCAACTTGAATGTTTGTCACATCCGGAAAAGCATCAATCGGCAATTTGAAATAGGAATAGACGCCTGCCGCAATGATTAAAAGTGACAGGAAGATAACCATTCCTTTTTGCTTTAACGTATAGGCAATTATTTTTTCCAGCATTAGCGTGCATCCCCCTCAATTTCGCCTTTTTTGAGTTCCGATTTCAGAATGAATGCGCCCTTGACTGCGACCACCTCGCCATCCTTAAGCCCTGCTGTAACCTCCAGGCTTTGTCCAAGTGACCTTCCTGTCTCGATATCTCTTCTCTTAAATTTATCGGGAGAAACCCGAACAAAGACGAAACGCGCTCTCCCGTCTATCTGCACGGCCTCTTCCGGAACAGCGATGAGCCGCTCGCCCACAACATTTCTTGCTTCCATAAGAACGTATGCAAACATACCGGGCTTAAGCAGGCCGCCTGCATTGTCGATGGTTACCCGTGCTTTTTCGGTTCTTGTTTTTTCATCCACAACATCGGCGATATAGGATATCTTCCCTTGAAATACCTTATCCGGAAATGCTGTGACCGACACCTTCACGCCTGTGCCGACCTTGAGGCGTGATATATCTTTTTCATAGACATCGATAACCACCCAGAGCGTCGAAAGATCCGCCACCAAAAAGAGCGTTTTTTCAGGACTAACAACCTCACCTTGGGTAACTGCTTTTTCTATCACGATCCCGCCGACCGGTGATGCAATCGGCACAAGGGGATGGGTGCCGTTGCCTTTATTTGAGGCAAACTGAGTCACATCAACACCAACCAGACGGAAACGCTCACGCGCAAAGTTTATGTCCGCCTCTGCCTCGTCCAACTCCTGCCTGGCCTTCAGCACATCCTTTTCGGGGGATATCTTCTTCTGAAACAGAGTCTCCTCACGCTGGAGGCTCCTGCGCGCCAGTTCTACTTTCCCTTGCGCCTTACGATAGTCAGCCCATATCTGATTGAGTTCCACGCTGTCGAGATAGGCAAGCGCCTGTCCGGCTTTCACCCTGTCACCCTGCGATACAATGATCTTTACAGCCTTGCCCGTTACCCGTGGACTGATTTTTGCGGTTCTGTCCATGTTCATCTCGATCACAGCCGTAGCCGTGAAGGGAACTGCCGCTTCTTCCCTGGCCACTGGTTTAACTTCTATTCCTGAAGACTTCTGCATTTCCTGCGACAGCGTGACAACACCATGTTCTGCTATTTTTTCATTGTGGCCGGATTCCTTCTTTTCCGCCGCCACGGCCGTTTTCCCCTCTTCCGGCGCTTCTTTTTTTCCACATCCCACGGTCAGGATGGACATTCCCAAAAGAAAGAAGATTGCAACAAGCAACCCATGCTTCGCTATATTTCTATATCGTTTTATCATTTCAATATTCTCCCTGTGGTCTTTTCTATCGCGTTCACCGCTAGCTGTGTTCGAGTCTGCGCTTCAATATAGGCAAACTGCGCCTCAATCGTATCCCTCTGAGCAAGCCGCACTTCAAAAAAGCCGACCTTCCCTTCCTTGAAGGCCAGATTCAGGAGACTCAAGTTCTCTGCGGCTCTTCCAATGATTTCTTTTTGGAAAAGTGTTAGCTCCTCAATAGCTGAGGCAAGATCACTGTATGCCTGCTCGACTTCGCGCTCTATCGTTTTTTTCAGTCCGTCGGACTTTATCTTGGCCCCTTCAGCTTTTGCATAGGCTTCTTTCTTCTCCGCCTGCTTCCTGTCAAAGAGGGGAATAGGAATGGATATCTCCAGTCCTACGGCATTTCTCAGCTCGTCGCGGTCGTAAAATCCGGAGAGCGTTATGTTCGGGATGATTTCCTTTTTTACCAGTTTTAGCGCGGCCTTGGTCTTCTCCACCTCAAATACGGTTGCCCTAGCGTCCGGCCGCAGGGTATAAGCTCTCTCCTGCAGGGCCGCTCTATCAGGCAATGACGGCGCTTCTGAAGGCAAATCGCCCTCAAGGGTAAAAGACCGGTCCGGTGATAATCCAAGGAATCCCTGTAAGGTAAAAAGCGATTCCCGGTATTCCCTCTCGTTCAGGAGGAGGTCTCGCTTGGCCTTGCTCAACTCAACTTCTGCGAGGTTCACATCAAGACCGGAAATATCGCCTGCCTGAAACTTGATCTTTGTTAAACCCAGCAACTCTTCTTTCAGTTGAACAATCTCCCGGGTCAGTCCATTTTTCTTTTTTAACGCCAACACTTTGGTAAATGCATCTTTCGTATCCGAGATCAAACCCCTTTCTCTGTCCTTGATTCCGGATTGCACGCGGGCAAGCTCTTTTTCCGCCATATGAATTCTTGTGCCCCTTTGCCCTGCAACCTCGAATTCCTGAGAGAGTTTGAATCCATAGTTGGTAAACGCGCCGCCGCCTGCCTCCTCCGGTTTGTCCTTATTGGAAATATTGCCTCCGATCGTCGGGTTACTGATTAGAAGAAGCCGCGCTTTTTCAAGCTGGCCCACGGCAATATCTTCTTCGAGCCTCAGAGCTTGGAGGTCGGGGTTTTGCTTAAGGGCATGCTGCACAGCCTCTTCGACAGTCATCGGATAGGCCGGGGCAACAAGAAAATGCATTAAAAACATCGTAATCATAAAACGTCGCATTAATTCACCTCGTATAAAAAATGGTATTAGATGCAGATATTTCAGCAGGATTTAAATAGAAAACCGGTTGAAATGTCTCTGCAAAGAAATGACTTATACGAAGAGATTCTGAGGCGGTTTATCGATGGAATAATGAAGTTCGGAGATCGCAGGCAAGGCGCGTGGGTTCTCACATTGCGCTATGATGATAGACGGATTGACAGAAGATGCTTCCGTACCCATGAGGACATTGGCACAGATCGAACAGAAAAATTGATGACCCTGTTCAGTGGCGGAACCTGATTGTGTCTCATTTTTTTTGGAATAGCTCACATCAACATGAGAGGTCTTCATGTGGCTGATGGTTGTCTCGCCCTGAAAAGGAGCATGACCTGCACAGTCGGTGCATATCACGCTGTCGAGCATAGGCGTGAAAACGTAGAAAAGTAAAACGGCATAGGTGATTAGATTTTTGGGTATTTTCAAACGCATTCGTTTTTCTACCGGTTCTTAACTTTCCCAGTCAAATTTCTAAAACACGAGAACATTTCGATTTAATCAACCACCTCGGGAGCTCGCTGTCGAGGCATGAAATGAACGTCATTATATCGCGAGCTCGCTGCGGAGAATTTACGCTCGTCCCGCAACAGCGGGATTACAAAAACACTATTGTCGTAGTAGTAATTTCTCAGATGGGTTTTGTCAAGAGCTATTACCCGTTTTTCGCCGCAGGAAAAAAAAGATGCTAGTGCCTACCTGCGAAAATAAGTTGTCATTTCGAAGAAACGAAGTGACTGAGAAATCTTTAATATCTTTGAAAAGATTTCTCCCTGCGGTCGAAATGACAGAATGCAGACTTTTGCAAGTAGCTACTAGTTATCTTAATGGTTGAATGAGATTCAATATTTTACGCGTTGCCACCTCAGGGCTATCCGCTGCGCAGATCGCCGAGACAACCGCCAAGCAATCGGCGCCTGCCTCTACAACAGCCCGGGCATTGGATTCATTGACCCCGCCGATAGCCACAATAGGATGGCGGCTGAAGGATTTTATTTTTTTAAGACCCTCCAATCCCCAAGGCTCTTTAGTGTCCGTCTTGGTCGGCGTGGCAAAAACGGGACTGACACCGATGTAGTCAACATCCAGCTTTTGAGCCGTCTCAACATCCTCCCAGTTTTCAACCGACAGACCGATGATGGCGTTTTCCCCCATCAGTTTACGGGCTGTCGAATAGGGCATATCCTCCTGGCCGATATGCACGCCATCCGCGCCGCAGGCCAAAGCGACATCAACCCGGTCGTTAATGATCAATGGCACCCGGTACGGCTCTAGAATTTTCTTAATGGCTCTTGCTTCTTCCACAAAAGTACGTGTCGGCAAGTCCTTTTCACGTAACTGGACATAAGCTGCGCCTCCCTGCACCGCTTGCAGGACAATCTCCGGCAAAGGTCTATTGTGGCACAGGCCGCGGTCTGTCACCAGATAAACACCACGCATGACTACTCCTCTATTTTTAAATGCCGGGTAATATCATTTTCCGTCAGCCGATAGAGAATATCCAGAAAATGCATTTGTAGCGAGCCGGGACCCGCCGATCGGGAAGCGGCCATTTCTCCGGCGATGCCCATCACCGCCATGGCTTTAGCTGCAACCACCAAAGGTTTTTTATCCACGGCGGCAAACGCACCACACAGCGCGGTGGCCGTACAACCCAATCCCGTCACTTTCGTCATCATCGGATGACCGTTTGCCACTTTCACAATCCGGTTTTCAAAAATGATGTAATCCACAGCGCCACTGATGCAGACGGCGCATTTGTGTTTTTCACTGATCCTTTGCGCCGCATG
>CAIVDK010000012.1 GCA_903904655.1 uncultured delta proteobacterium
ATTAAATAGGTTCTAACTTGGTCTACCCAGCCACCCCATTTTCAAGCATAAATCAGCTTTATTTCTCTCATAATGCGTATTTGGTTACCCGCTGTGTTCCCACAGGGACCCGCCTATTTATAAGGTCCACCGCCTCGAAGAATAGACTTTTGTCCCCAATATTTTTTACTAACCTATTTGATAAAATATCTGAAGATGTGAGTTATTATTATCTCCTTTTCGGATATCCTGTGATTTGATACTATTTAAAGAATAGGAGACTCTGCTATGACCCAAATTTCCGAGTTTTTGCGCCAGGAAGAATCTGAGACGCTGGAATTCAAAGAGGCATTCGGCAAGGAAGCTATTGAAACTATTGCCGCCTTTGCCAATACAAGAGGTGGCGCGCTGCTTGTCGGGATAAATGACAAAGGAGTAGCAATCGGAGTCCCATCCACTAAGAATGCGCTGAAAGATTGGGCGAATCACATTTCCCAGGCGACCGGAGGTTTGCACCCGTCCATTGAGGCAGGCTCGGTCAAGGGCAAGAACGTGGTTGTGATTCAAGTAGAAGAGCATCGCATCAAGCCAGTTATGTGCCACGGTCGTGCTTTTATACGGTCTGGGTCTACCACACGCCAGATGACGCTTGAAGAAATTACCAGGTGCGTATTGGCGAATGCGGGAGTGACATGGGACGCGCTGCCTGAACCCCGCGCCAGCTTGTCGGATATCTCCATGCCAAAGTTTAAGGCTTTTATGGACACCGCCAAGCAAGAGAAGCGGCGATCGATCCCCGCCGGAACGTCTCACGTCGAACTGCTTGAGAAACTGGAACTGGTGATAAAGGGTAAGCCGACCCGGGCGGCGATTCTGCTTTTTGGGAAAGAGCCGCAGAGGTTTTATAGTCAGGCCATGCTCAAGATCGGTCGCTTCCGGAATGAAACGCTTATGGTAGATGACCGGCGTATTGATGGAACGTTGTCCGATCAAATTGAAGGCGCGATAGGATATTTTCGTGAGAAGCTGGATACGCGTTATGTGATGACAGGCCGCCCCCAAAGGGAAGTTGTATGGGAATATCCCTTGAAAGCGCTTAGAGAAGCCGTGACTAACGCCATCTGCCATCGGGACTATATGAGCACGCGTGATACCGAAGTGCGTATCTATGATACCGAGCTTATGGTCTGGAATGCCGGCAACCTGCCTCCCGGCATTTCTCTGGACACTCTGAAGCTGAACCATCCATCCGTTCCGCGCAACAAGAAAATTGCCGAAATCTTGTATTATGCCGGTGTCATAGAGGCCTGGGGCGGCGGGACAAAATTGATCATGGCCGAGTGTGCTTTGGCCGAGATGCCCGAACCGGTATTCGATCAAGAGATCGGCTTCCGAGTCACATTTCGCAAGGCTCCGCAGCCCGATACCCGAAAAGTAGCCGACAAGTACCCGACAAGTACCCGACAAGTATCCGACAAGCACAGTCTGGTGGATTTTTGCGCCACACCGCGTTCAATCAAAGAGATGCTGGATTTTCTGGAGCTGAAAAACAGAGAGAATTTTATGCACAAACATCTCAATCCGCTTATAAAAAAAGGATTTCTGGCTTTGACGGACCCTGATTCTCCCAATAGTCCGCGGCAGCGCTATATAACAACCAAGAAAGGGCGAAGTGTTGCGTAATATGGCCAAAGCCAGATATAGACAGACTTTTTCCGATCGCGTCGCTGAGTATGTTGATTCGTCGCTAATGTTTCAACGCCTGAAGACTGGCGCAACAGTCTGCTGCACGGTCCGAGGACGCTATGGCATATACAAGGTCAGCGCCAGGCGGAAAGCAAATGGGAAGTTTAAGAATCCCCGATGCACTTGCCCTTCCGATGAAATACCCTGCAAGCACGCCGTGGCCCTGGCTGAAACCTTTCTGGAAAAGCCGAAATCGTTTTACGACGCTGACAAGATAGTCGCAGCCAAATTAGGCGACAAGTCTTCCAAGGAACTTCTTGGCTTAATTCGAAAGATGATTGCCGTAGCCCCGGCTTCACTGCAGGCATTGGGCGTAGATGGGTTTGAAGAAGTTAATTTGGAAAAGTATTATGGATGAGTTTCTCGGTGCAGGACTGCGTAACATCGGCATCACGTGGGAAGTTTCATATAAGGTGGACGAGGATACTGATGCCGGTAGATATCGTGCGGCAGGCCATACCCATATCAGCACGTATTATGAATAATGGCAGTTTGATGCCAAAACTAATGGATTGAAGCCTATCGGTTGTGGGTGTCAGGCTGATGATTCCTAAGTATCCAACCACCACATTGACTTCCGACGGTTGCATTGTCCCGTGGCTTGCGGCTGAAGGGCTCCTCGCATATACTCCGGAGAATCCGCCTTGCCGTGATTATTATTTCCAGTACGGCTGGGTGATGCCTGCTGTTATACGTTCCGGGGACAAACGCCATTATTATTTCGGCGCCGGCCATAAATCGGAGGCTGATGATGTTTTTCGCTTTTGGAATGATGCAAGAGCGCGTCGGACCGATCATGTCGTTACCAGGATGGGGATAAATGCAGATGGAAGTATCACTGCGCCTATTGCTGTTTATCGGCATCCAGTGGGATATAATCGGAAGCCGGGATATATCTTCATTCAGCACGGCAGTTATCAGACAATAGAGCAGAAATCGCAGCCTCTGATAGAGAAGGGATTGGTCGTTTTATATCGCGGGATAGAAAAAACCGCTGACTTTAGGTATTTGCACTTTGACCCCAGCCGGCTTGCTCCCGAACGGTTTCGTGCTTGGTCGCTGTACTGTAAAACGCAATGGTGGATTTTGTCTGACTCCTCGATTTCATTCAAGGCCGTCCATGATTCGGTGGTCAGGTGTGAAACAAGTCATCTGCATGAGCGCACTTATATTTCGGAGAAGCTTGCAGCGGAATGCGGACTGGATTTAAAGGAAGGCGGCATCGGCCGCACTATTTGGGATTATGCGTCACAGAGTTTTTCTCTGGGGAAGTGGGTGGCGGAAAGGAAATTCGGACCGAATTACGTGGCTTTCCAGACCCCGGTTGATAATATTCGCATAACAACTTTTTTCGCAGGCGAGTTTGAAGCCTGTATTGTGGACCCGTCCAAACTGGAATTACTGGAAGCATGCGGTTGCAAAGCATGCGCTGTCTCATTGCCATAAACTTGCACAAGATAATGTTGTTTTCTCAATGTCTTAGCTCATTCCAAAAGGTTCCGCCTCAGTGAGTTTTGCATTTATCCAACGAGTATCTTAACGAATATCCGCAGCTTTGTGCGCAATCCTAAGCATTTTTCCGCTTCCCCAGCCTGAAAAACGGTATTTTAAGCACTTTTTGATAGGTTTCTGAGTATCTTTGAAGAACATTGCGGGCCCCCAATTTTGACTCCGCAACTTATGGGGCCACACGGGCAACCCGGTCCATCATATACTGTCATACACGGTCAAAGTGGGGAGCATTAAACCTGCATCAAATAGAATGATATGTTGAGGTGTCATGCCTCCCCCAGATGGTAAACTACATCTGGGACCATAAGGAGGAAGCATGACACGGATATACGGCGGTTACAACGCGGCGGACTACGACGTCTACGTGGGGATAGACGTGGACAAGAAAAGCTTCGCAGTCACTTTTAAAGACCGGCAGGGAGCCGAACTGAGCAGGAAGATGCCTGCCGACCCCGTACGCCTGGATAATTACCTAAAAAAGCATTTCGCCGGTCAGCGCGCGATCTGCGCTTACGAGGCCGGGCCGACCGGCTACCATCTTTACGATTATCTGAAAGAGCGGCGGCAGCCGTGCATTGTGACGGCGCCGATAACCATGCGGAAAGCCCCCAACGACCGGGTGAAGACGAATCGCCTGGATTCGGCGAAGCTGGCGCAGGAACTGCGCGCCGGCGGACTGAAAACCGTACTGGTGCCGGAGGGCGCGTACCGCGAACTGAGACAGCTGGTCAAGAGCCGCGAAGAATACGTGGTGGCGCGTAAATCGGCCAAGCAGCGCATAAAGTCCTTGTTGCTGTACGGACATCTTGAAACCGGCACTGGCGAACCTACCGGCAACTGGAACGGCCGCTACATATCGGCGTTGAAGACGCTGGCATGCGATGAAAGCACGCGGCTGCGGCTGAATCTGCTTTTATCGGACTTGGATTACGCACGGCGGCAGACCGCGGACGTGCTGCGCGGGCTGAAGCAGTTTTTCAGTAAGCACGCCGAATTGAGCGCGCACCTGGGACATTTGCAAAGTATACCCGGCATAGGTTTCCTGACAGCTACGACCCTGCTTGCAAGGATCGGAGATCCCGCTGAATTGCGCAACCCGCGCGAACTGGGCTGCTTTATTGGGCTGGTCCCCAGGGAGAACTCGACCGGTGACCGGATCGTGCGCGGGCACATTACGCATATGGGCGGACAAATCTTAAGGTCGCTGTTAGTCGAAGCGGCGTGGGTGGCGATACGGCAGGATAAAGAGCTGGAGCAATTCTATCACCGGATACGCATGAGGCATCACCCGGGCATAGGCGCACGGAAGGCAATAGTAGCCGTGGCGCGTAAAATGACGCACAGGATCTACAGCGTACTGAAGGAGCAAAGGGATTACATCGCGCATTGACAGCTTTTTCCGGACAAGGGGCGATTCCCATTGAGACGACTCGGTTAGAACCAGAACATGGATTCGTAAACAGGAAGAGACTCAGGGGAAGTCGACGGAAAACTCATAAAGTGAGGCCTTTTTAAAGGTGCCACGAATAGTAGAAAGTCTCGCATCCGGAAAGAGCTGGAATTACACGACGGTAACCTTTGGCACTATGGGATAAGATCAAACCAGGTCGGACTGGAGGTATTGACACCTCATCTATGAAAAGGGAAGTCAAGGGAATGCACTCCCTCTGACGGCATTTTTCGGCCGTCTCTGACTTGCTTCCTTCCACCCCAACCAGCATTACAAGCCGATCTTTCGTCAGCTCCGCGCATTTTTATGTTTCCGTTTCATTATTGCCCGTTTTGCGATTTCGTTTTCAGTCATCTATCTTGGCTCTCAGGGAGCAGCATAATTTCAGATATAAACGGGGAAGCTGACAACCACATAGTTGGACCTTTAAGGTCAGCGAGGTGACGTCATGCTTCCCAATCACGAAAACTTTTGCGCGTACGATCGTTATCTTGCTTGTTCTGCCCGCTGTAAAATGCGCGCTTCGTCGTATGCACGCTTTGTTTTAAGAATGCTCATACTTATCGCCGCTAATTTGCGGCTTACAGCATTCTTCGCTGATTTATCGCTGGTCCCTTTCGCTCGCAATTCGTCATAGTATACCCGCAACTCGCTTTCGCCCGTCAATATGAAATGGTCGGGAAAAACTGGACCGATTTATAGGCTGACTTAAGGTGGATTCTGAAAAGGTAGAATACACTAAAAGGAGGCTATAGAAATGCGTAAAAAGATAGAGGCCGGGATAAAACTACGGGCGGCGCTGGAAGCCTATAAAGGCGAAAAGACGATGGCGGAGATAGGCTCCAAATACGGGGTGCATCCAAATATGGTGACCCGCTGGAAGCATGAGCTTCTGGAAAAAGGTGTCAGTGTTTTTGATTCCAAGAAGGATCATAAAGCGGCCGAGGCGCAGGAAAAGATAGATGACCTGCATAAAAACATCGGTGAGCTGACGATGGAACGTGACTGGCTTAAAAAAAAATTGGAAATTTTGGAGTAAAGGCCAGAATAGAGCTCTTTGACAAGGATGACAGGCTATACAGCCAAGCCCAGCAATGCGCATTGCTGGGGATAAACAAGTCCACGCTGTACTATGAGCCGGTGCCGGTAAGCCAGGCGGACCTGGATATAATGGCGCTGCTGGATAAGAAGTATACGGCCAGGCCATATTACGGCGTACGGCGGATGACGGCGTATCTGCAAAAGGATGAGAAATGCGAGGTTGGCAAAGATCACGTCCGCACATTGCTGCGCCGTATGGGGATAATGGCTCTATTCCCCACGAGGAACCTGTCCAAGCCGAATCCGGCGCACAAGATATATCCATACCTGCTGAGCGGGGTGGCGATAGTCAGGGTAAACCAGGTTTGGAGCGTAGACATCACTTATGTCCGGCTGGCGCACGGCTTTGCCTACCTTGTAGCGGTTATAGATTGGTACAGCCGTAGGGTTTTAAGCTGGCGGCTGTCTAACACGCTGGAGAGCGGGTTCTGCGTGGAGGCGCTGGAGGAGAGCTTAAGGGTATATGGGTTGCCGGAAATCTTCAACAGTGACCAAGGCAGCCAGTTTACGAGCGAAATCTTTACAAGCAGGTTGCTTGTAAATAATGTTAGAATCAGCATGGACGGGCGCGGTCGGGCTTACGATAATATTTTCATAGAACGGCTATGGCGGTCAGTGAAGTACGAGGATATATATCTGCATCAGTACCAGAATATCCCGGAATGCAAGGTCGGTTTGGACGAGTACTTCAGGTTTTATGACACGGAGCGGCGGCATCAGTCTCTGGACTATAAAACCCCGCAGGAAATATATTCGGAAGGGCTGACAATTTGTTGCGACGGAGGCAGGAGCAGAGAGCTGCAATCCACCTTAGGAAGAGCCTAATACCGGTCCAGACTCTCCCGACCACCTCA
>CAIVDK010000013.1 GCA_903904655.1 uncultured delta proteobacterium
CATACGGATTCCCTCGATTTTCTCCTGAGGTAATTCCATCTCGGTGGCAATGGCCCGGGCAAGGTCTGCCGACCGGATCTGATGACCGGATGTATAGGGATCTCTGGACTCCACAGCGGACACCATGACCTGAACGGTGGCGGCAAAAGATTTCCGGAGACTTTCGAGGGTAGTCTGAAGTTTTTCCTCTGCCTGCTTGCGCTCGGTGATGTCCCTGAAGGCCAAGACTCTCGCATCAATATTTTTATATCTTATCGGTCTTCCCAACGCTTCAGCAGAGAAAATGGATTTATCTTTTCTTATCAACTTTAACTCTAGGAACAATCGATCATGCGTAGTGCCCTCGCTGAGTTTGTGTATCACAGGTTCTATTGATTGCGGCGCAACAAAAGTAATAATATTTTTACCGATGATCTCTTCAATAGAATATCCAGTTGTTTTTAGTGCTGATTCATTAGCCTCAATGATGGTGCCTTCCTTATGAATAATGATCCCCTCCCAAGCCGCATCTGCTAACCTACGAAATCTCTCCTCGCTCTCCCGTAACGCTTCCTCCGCCTGCTTGCGCTCGGCGATGTCCCTGCCTTCGCCCATGATAGAAACAGGCTTACCGCTTTCATCGCGTATGACACTTAATTTATTTTCCAGCCACACGGTTGTGCCGTCCTTGCGATAATATTCAAGTTCCAGAATATGGACCGGGTTATAACCGGGGTCTGCTTTGATCTTTGGTATCTCACTAAACATCAATTCCATCGCTAATTTGAGCGAATCCGGTGTAAGATTCTTCTCCAGTGGCAGGTCTCTTAACTCTTGGACCGTGAAGCCGCGCAGTATTTCCGAAGAGGGACTCTGGTAGCTGGTTCTGGTATCCATGTCCGCCATCCAGACGATGTCTTGGGTGTGCTCCGCCAGCAGACGGTATCGTGACTCTGACTCCCGCAGCGCCTCTTCAGATTGCTTGCGCTCGGTGATGTCTTGGATTTGCAAAATGTATCCTATAACGACGTTACCGTTTGTTAGCGGACTGATAGACCAGTCCAGCATTTTTATTCCTGAACAGGTAGTTTGGTAAAGGTTCAGCCTTTTTACTTCTTCAAAGTTAAATTCAGCTTCAAATCGAACATTTTCCCTATTCAATAATTTTGTTTTTATATCTTTAGAGATATTGGGGTCTTCAAACAGTTTGAATCCTGAAATTTCATTTATATTCACTACGCCAAACAAATTTCTACAGGCGCTATTTACGTTAATCAAGCACCCATCAGAATCATAGAATTCAATCGCGATAGGGGATTGATCAAAAATGGCACCATATCTTTCTCTACTTTCTTTTAGCTCCTCTTCGGCTTGCTTGCGCTCGGTGATGTCGGTTGCTACTCCCGCATATCTTGTTACTTGACCGTTTTCATTTCGGATGGGAAACCCTCGATCCCAAATATGCCGGATATTGCCATTAGGCAACACAATGCGATACTCATGATCAAAAGGCTGTCCAGTTTTCTCTATTGTAAGGGCAGTCTGGACACGCTCTCGATCCTCCACATGAACGGCATCAATAAAAGACCGCGGGTTTTCGTAAAGGCTATTCATCGAGCGTTTCCAAACATGCTCGAAACCAGGGCTAATATAGAACATTCTCCCAATTTCCGCATCGGCCATCCAAAATACTTCGTCTATAGTTTCCGTAATTAATCGGAATCGTTCTTCGCCTTCCCGCAGATTATCCTCCATCTGTTTCCGTTCGGTGATGTCCTGTCCGATGGACTGAAAATGGAGTATCTCACCTTTATCACTAAAGAAAGCACGGTCGGTCCAGCGATGCCAACGGTGCTGGTTGGTTCCATCGGCCACAATCACTTCATGTTCATAAGTCTTCACAGGATTTTCAGGCGTGAGTGACATGTATTGGTTTCGGACATTTTCGCGAGCAGCTTTATCCGGCAGGAAATCAAGAAATTTTTGCCCAACAAGGTCTTCATGCTGCTTTGAAAACAATTTACAGTAGGCCGAATTTACATAGGTCAATGTGCTATCCGGCAAGAAGCTGCAAATAAGCGCCGGCATATCCTCGGCAAACTGGCGATATTTTAGGTCGCTTCCGTCGGTTGTTGATTGATTCAGCTCGGCGTTTTGCGAGCGCAATTCTGCCCGTTCATCTATGAGCTGCTTCTTTGTCTTATTATCATCTTTCATAAGGTTACCCACCGAAATCTGGATAGACACATCGCCTTCCTGTACAAATGTGAAAAAGTCTTATTTCCTACGACTGAAACATCGTTCTGTTAAAATATTATTAACTTGTAAATACCATATGTTAGAAAGATTGGGGGGGGTATTGACTGCCACTATGTGAAACGGGGCAAACTATGCAACAGGAATTATGAAAGAGATCCTTAAACATAAACTCACCTATACAACTATAAAGTTTATAATGAATCATGAGGGTCAATCCTTCTGTACTTATACTACGCTCAAATATCATAAAGTCAATATTTTTAGGGCAATGATTACGAGTTGAAAACCAGTATCTTCGCAGATGCGAACGATTTTACGCTTTCAGGAAGCACTGCTCGCTGCATTCATCTACTAAGTTTCAGTAGTGGATGGTTATTAGAATTGAGGATTATCATCTGTAATTATGTTTGTTCTACAGTTTTAAAACCTCATATATTTCAACGGGTAACGACTTGCCTTTCAGTTGACCCGGTTGGAGTGCGCGAATCTTTATTTTCCCTTCGACCCGCAATAGAGCATTTTTTGTAATGAGGACTTGGCCGGAGCGTGCTATTGACTCTAATCTCTGGGCGGTGTTCACAACGTCACCAATGACCGTGTAATTCATTGCTTCTTCAGTCCCTACGTTTCCGACAACCACCTCGCCGTAGTTTATCCCTATGCCGATCCCGAGTTTTTTCAACTCCGGTGGCCAGCCTTGTTTTAAATCTTCAAAAGCTACTTGCATTTCCAAGGCGGCCCGAATTGCCCATAACGTTTCATCTTCGATATCCATCGGGGCGCCCCAGAAAGCCATGATGCAGTCGCCCATATATTTGTCGAATGTACCCTTGTTTCTGAAAACGATTTCTGTAAGCTTCTTGTATATGCTATTGAGTAAATGAATAATTTCATCCGCCTTCATGTTCTCAGAAAGAGAGGTAAATCCGCGTATGTCACAGAAAAACGCCGCAACCTCTTTTCTATCACCGCCCAACTCCGAATATTTTTCCGGATTGGCGAGGATCTGTTCAATAACGAAGCGGTTTACATAACGATGCAACATGCTGGATATCAGGTGATTCTTTGATTCCACTTCATCGTGGAGAAATTTTATCTTCAGCAAATTTTTGATACGAGCGACAAGTTCGATCTCGGAAAAAGGTTTATTCAGGAAGTCGTCCGCTCCGGTTTCAAGCCCCTCGATTTTTGCCTGCCTGTTATCAAGAGCTGTCAGCATGACTATCGGAAGGAATGTGTTATCCGAATCGCTTTTGATTTTTTTGCAAACCTCATATCCGTTCATCCCGGGCATCATGACATCCAGCAGAATCAGATCGATTTTATTACCAGAAAGTTTTTCGAGCGCTTCTTCACCGTTTACCGCCGTGATAATCTCATAACCCTGCGGAACAAGATAGGCTTCGAGAAGTTCTATATTTTGGGGCTGGTCATCAACAACCAAGATTACCGGTTTGTCTTTCATAGTCATATGAGAAAATTCACTTAAGATATTGGCTAACTGTTAACCATTTGACGATGCCTTGTTTAAATATGTTTCTTTTTTTATACTCCTGATTCTTTGAAAAGTCATGGATCAATTTTATTGATAACCATTTGAAAGGATGTACTTCTATGAAAAATGCCGGATGCTAGCAGGAAGTTGTCCTTGTGCATGCACCTACGAGTCAACAGGGGAATACGTCTCAAGAACTGAGGAATATGGATTGAAAGCGAGCATATTTTTCAGATCAATCGCGCCCAGTTCATCCGGAAGGTTTTTTCATCTCCCTGGGATTTGAGGATGCAGGGGACAGCATCATCGCTGCCTTCCTTCTGCCGTTATCCCCGCGAGACATTGCTGCATCCGCGCATTCCGGGGACAGTATGCTTAATCAGATTATCTAATAATGTTACTCCCACTATTTTCACGCTCTCCGGATCAATTACTAAGTAATATTAAGCAAGCCTCGCAGCTGAACGTTACTTCGAAAGGAACTATTAAATCGGGAGTCCGAGGGCTGTCACCAGTGTCGACCAGATATAATCTGCCCCGTTATGCACACCCTCAATTGGGTTTGGCGGGGAGGCATTGGTCTGCACAATAAACATCCACCCATTATACCCATAGAGGGATGCCTGTCCACCGAATATGAAGTCACCCGAATGCCCGAGCCAGCCGGGGGCGAAATAATACAAGCCGAGACCGTATATGGCATCATCCCCCTGTGTAACCACGCCATGGTCATTGACAAACGTAAACATGTCTGTATTGCGCTGCTGGTCCAGCAAGGATCCATTGATCACGGCAGTGAGGAAAACAGCGAGGTCATCGTTATTGGAGATGGCATTGCCTGCCGACCATCCAAAGGATGGGTCTGCCTTCGTTGAGTTATACCGTGTACCGGCGTACCAAAAGTATCCCTGGGTCGAGCCTGGAGGCATGTCTGAAGAAGTGGGTATGGAGGTGTTATTCAGTCCGAGGTGGTTGATAATCCTCGATGTGACCTCCTGGGTGAAGGTATTCCCCGTAACTTTCTCAATGATAAGTCCGAGGAGGATATAATTTGTATTACTGTAATGCCAACCCTCTCCGGGTGCAAAATACACCGGATGAGCATTGGCTATGGCCAATAGATCTGAGGGTGCCCAGTTGTGGAGCACCCCACTTGTGATTTCAGTCGTCATGAAGATGGGGACATCATCAGTATAATTAAAGAGACCGCTTGTCATGTTCAGCAACTGGCGGACGGTGATGTTCGCCCCGTTGGGGACAACGCCGGGAAGAATCGATTCGACGCTGGCATCGAGGGACAATGGGCCTTCCTGAACGAGTTGGAGGGCCACTACTGCCGTCATCGTTTTGGTTAAGCTTCCTATCCTGAACTTGAGGCCGGGGACCATGGGAGTATTGTTCTCGATACTAGAAAGCCCGCTTACTCCGACCCATTTGGCTCCATCGGGTCGGATGATCGTCACCGCCGCTCCCGGCACCCCTAGCGTAGCCAAACTGGTATCGAGTGTATTTTGTAACAGTTGACTTGTGTGCGAATCGAATGTTGGTGGATTGGAACCGTCGGAGCAAGCCCCAATCAACAAGATTATCATAAGGAAGAAATTCGCAAGTAAAGGTCCTCGAAAGGACCAGAAGATATTTGACATGATTAGCCTCCGGAAATATTTTGCCGAATGATACGGCAAACCCGGTCTCATGAATCTGTCTTATCAACGGGTGTATGGTTATAAGAGGTATTGTTCCTTCTTATATGGAAACCATATAAGACTCTTCCTGGTCGCTTCAGTCACAAACAAGAAAACCCCTCTACCTTTTGAAAGCAAAGGGTTCAGCAACAGTCCATATTTCCCTCCAGCGCAGTTAGACAGAGTGGAACGTGCAAATGCTTTTCAATTTTGTTTGACGCTTATCATTATTTTTCGATTGAAGTCCAGTATGTGACTAATATTAAACGGCCTACCGCTTTCAGGCAGCAACGGTTGAACAGGATCATCAAATCATCGTCGTTAGCATATCATCCAGAATGTGAATGACAAGAGGGAATATTTTTCACGATCTTAGAATACATGGATTTATTTTCACGAAAACAATATGCAAATGTTCTTTTTCGCTACTAATCTCCATAAGCCTTAAAACATGTACTCCAGACTCATCATGAGGTTAAATTGGTCCGACCATACCTTCACCCCATTATCAAAACTAAAATCTATGCCAAATAAATCATTCACCAATTGATGGGAACCTTCGGACCGGATCCGGAGGTATTCAAATTCCACGCCGGCATTGATATTTTCAGTCAGACCGACTTTAAGGCCAAGTGAAGCATGCCAAGCGTCACCCCTCGTCTTTTCGTAAGTCATGCGATTCCCTGTCCTGAGCAAGTGATGATCACTATTGTCCCCATCGACATATGCCCAATCCAACTGGCCATGCAATTTCAGCCGTGGCACCTTGAGATGCCTTTCTAGATCATAGACCGCTCGTATCCCCAGAAAATATTGCCAGTAGGTCTGTACGAAACGAATAGAATCGCCCGGGAGAGGCTCCGGATTGGCGCCAAGCTCAGTTTGGAAGCCGTCATGGGCCACAAGCGTAAACCGCTGCCAGCGCACACCTGCCACAGGCCGTAGATCAAACCAGACCGGTATTCCCAGCCAGTCACCAACCTTCAGATCCACATCGCCTCGGATCATATAACTTGGCTCCATACGGCAGTGCGATTCCGAATAGATGGTCTTGATGTCCGGTCTTGAATCGTCATCCCAGTCTGAGTCCTTCATCAAACTGTCCGATTCCATGGGTATGGCGGCCAGCACTTCCGCTCCTATGGAAAAACGTGAAAAGCTGCGCCTGACCTCACCTCCTGCCCACCAGGTGTTCATAGGAAATTCCAGACGACTTAGGGGAGCCTGAAAAGGAGGAAAAGGGTTACCAAATTCATAGGAGGTATGGCTTCTGAAATAGCGTTTAAGCTGCAGTTCGGCCGACCATTTCTTTTCCGAGACAGTTGATTTTTCATCTTTTACCGTTGCCATTGCCGGAAAAGTCCCTATCACTAACAACATGGGCAAGAGAAAAATCAAGCGACGTATTACAAATATGTTTCTAATCACTTTTCTACTACAAAAAGAATTCATTATGGCCTCTCTGAGAAAACAATTTACTCATAAGAGTTGGATGGGGTAGGTGATCTTCCACAGATGCTTCCGTCTCTTTATTAACCTTGCGGGTATTGTTATCACAGCACAATCTCTGTGCCATTTAGTAATATGCAGCACTGCCGGTTTATTTCAAGCGATATTTCCCCCTACTGATCATAACTGCCAACATCGTGATGAAGGCGATGATGCCGATTGAGTTGTCCGTTTATTAATCTGCTGATTAGCGATGGAAAGATTAAATATCGAAGGAGACGACAATATTACTGACTACAGTCAACTATCATGAATTCACCTGTGGACAAAAAGTTTTTCGTTGTGTCAGCATGGCATAGATAACACGGATCAACTTATGGGCCGTGGCTAAGACAGCCATCTTGTAGGGCAATCCCTCCTTTCTTCGTTTAAGATAATAAACACTAAAAACATCAGTGTATTGAATTACTTTGGTTGTCATTAACCATATGATCTTCCGCAGATGACGATTACCCCGCTTCGTGATCCGGCCCTTGCCATCATGCTTACCGGACTGGTAAACAGCCGGATCCAATCCCGCCATGGCAATGATTTTGCCGGAACGATCAAACTGATTGATGTCGCCGCCCATCTCAATAAGAAAATTGGCGGCGGCTTTCTCCCCGATACCCTTGAGGGAAATCATAAGGTTTATTTCTTCTTCCATCAGTTTCCGGCTCATTTCAATGAGCATGCCGGTTATCTCCTGAAGGGCGTCTTCAAGGTGACGGAGCAGCGCTATCTTCTGCTTCAGAATCATGTCTTTGGCGGGACTCTTGCTACCTATCGACAAATGAGCTGCCTTGATTAACTCTGCTGCAAACGCCTCTCTTTTATGCCCATAAGAATCTGCAATCAACATCTGAGACAACTGACCAAGATTCGCATCTCTAAGCGTAAATGCAGAAGGGTACTGTTGTAAAAGCTTCAGGATAGACTTTGTAAATATCCCTGCCATATGCACAAGATTGACATGATAGGACGCCGTGGATTCCATCCCGATTAAAACGGATGAGATCGAAACCGCCGCAAGATGTCCCTTCAGTTTTTCAAAACCCTTTCGATCCATGGCCGCTGAAAACTGAAAAAGTTTTACTTCTTCCCCTGTTATCCCACAGGCATCAAACTTATCCTTGGAAATATCAACGCCGACAAAACAATCAAAGCCGCCCTTTAATGACATTTTGCCACCTCCAATCAGAAGAGGGGGAAAGCAGGTGCCGTAAGCCTCCAGACCAATCCTCCAGCGTGACAAGGATTCAATGATCCAACCAACCGATTATGGTTCACAGAGGCTTGGGACATGCTGAAGTGAGGGCTCTAACGCCCAGGAAGCACGGAGTCCTCCTGCCTTCCCATGAATAATTATACCTAAATCCGCACAAACCCATTATACATCATTCTATACGAATTCATGGTAGGAGGAAGTAAGAGTTGAGTGCATCTATAAAGCTGCAACTTTGTCCTTTTAAAAAACCTCTTTCCTCGGATAATTCACACGCCAATATGTCATTGCTTTCGGAAGTTCCAATTCTGTTTAACCACGGGGGGTAGTCCCCTTGATGCCACAGACTAATATTTATATCCGCGTTTTATATTCCTGACCGTCGTGCTTAGTTCCAGAGTCCTTTGATTTGATCGCCTATTGCTTCATCTGTTGCGTCCGCATAAACCATCGTTGATTGAATAGATACGTGCCGAAGCTGTTTTTGCACAGCGCGAATATCCTTTGCCGCTGAATATAACTGTACCGCATAAGAATGCCGCAGCGCGTGAACCGACTTCCCGCGTTCGTAAAGACCGAGCTGCCGTAGGTATTTTTTAACGATCTGCTGTATTGCCTGACTCGTCCAAGCCCCGTGCTGACCAATGAATACAAAATCATCATCGCTGACAGCTTCGCCCTGCTGATGTTTCCAGCTTAAAAACGCTTTAAAATGCTTTTTAAGCGCTTCCGGAATGATGACATGTCCCGATATGCCCCCTTTACCGTTGGAAACAAAGATTTTGCTTTCAGAATAACCGATCCTCAAGTCACCACATCGAAGATTTGCAGCTTCCGACACTCGAAGTCCTGTGCTCGTCAAAAGATCAACTACCAGCCATTCTTTGATTCCCGTAACGTTTCCCTTCTTTTCGTCGATTTCAGCCTGATCCCTGACCGCGCGCCTGCTCATCTTGATTTGCTTTTCGTTGAACTATTTCACGCCGTCGATGTTTTTAACTCTGCCGCCGTCTCTTTTAGCTCTGCTACGTTTCTTTGTGTTCGCAGGGGAATCGATGATCTTTGCCATCTCTGTACTCATTTTTGATTCCTCCTTTCGTCTTGATGAAATTTTCTATTGAGTTTTCACCGCTGTTTTCACCGTAAATCATTAGGTTTTTTGCTTCCAACTGCTTAATACTCAAAATAATTTCTCTATTTTGTATTGAGCTTGATGCCTGAATGACTTCATGTCAACCGGAATATATCCATAAAATCTAATATATGGATGGCTTCTAAGGAAGAATTATTTAACAGTAAGCTTGACGTGGAACTCATTATTGAGACAAAAATGTTGATATTCAACAGAAAAAGAGTATCAAACTGATCTTTCGCCAGGGCTTCCTCACAGCTCATGCGCGCATACCTGAAAAAGGCGTCAGCCACAGTGATTCTTTCCCAACCCGATGCGAAATTAATTTATTTATTTTGCCAGATAATATTCCGGGTTTTTTCGATAACCTGATAACCTGATACCCTAACCACCTGATAGCTCTAATCACCCTTCAGGTAACTATCCTTTACCAGGCGATACCCAATCCCCGATTCGGTCAGAATATGTCTGGGCTGGGTAGGGTCAGCTTCAATTTTATGCCGCAGTTGTCCTATATAAATTCGTAAATAGTGCGTGTGTTCCTGATGATTCGGTCCCCAAATAGCTCTCAGCAGCTGCTGCTGGGTCACAACACGGTCGGCCTTCAGGGCCATATATTTTAAAATATCATATTCAGTCGGGGTCAGTTTTAGATCTTTCCCCCTGACAGTCACTATCCGGCGGGCGATGTCCAGCGTAATCTCTCCGAATGTCAGTATCGGCTCATCTACTGTTTTTGCCGAGCGACGCAATGCAACCCTCATTCTGGCCAGGAGCTCTCCTATGCTGAATGGTTTCGTGATGTAATCATCCGCTCCGGCATCCAGGGCCTTAATTTTTTCGCTTTCCTGCTCTCGAACAGTCAAAATGATTATGGGGATCTGGGTCCATTCGCGTAGTTTGCTGATTACTTCATGACCATCGCAGTCAGGCAGGCCCAGATCAAGGATTATCATATCAGGATGGAAAATAGTGGCCTGGTTCAGGCCTTCGTTTCCTGTTGCAGCTTCAGCAATATTATATCCATTGCCGGTTAAAGCTATAGTAAGCATCCGGCGGATTTGTTTTTCATCATCAATGACAAGGACACGTGCGCCATCAGACGGCATTTTCTTCACCTTGTATATCTTCAAAAAACTGAGATGGTTGGTCCAGTATGGGTAATGAGAAAATGAATAAATTTTTATTTTGTTCAGACGAGTCTATCCATATTTTGCCCTCATGCGCCTCAATTATTCCTTTGCAGATGGAAAGCCCCAGTCCTATTCCTTCCCGGTTTCTGGCGGTATGAAGTCGATAAAATTTATCAAATATATATTTCCTATCCTGTATTGGAATAACAGGGCCGGTATTAATAATGGAAAAGAGGAGTTCCTTATCTTGCTGTTGAACCGACAGGGAAATTTCTCCTTCGGGCGGTGAATACTTGACGGCATTTTCCAGCAGATTAATGACCACATGCTCGATTAATGCAAAATCGGTCTTTACAAGCGGCAGACCGGCAGGAATGTTTATCTTCAGGTTGTGATTCTGCAGAACATCTTTGATCTCCCTGATTGCAACTCCTATTATATCCTGCAAGTCGCACCAATCCAGGTTGGGTTTCAGCATTCCGCTTTCCAGGCGCGTCATATCAAGGAGATTGGATGTGAAGCGGTTCATCCGCTGCGCCTCTTCTTTAATTGTGCACAAAAGGATATCTCTCGATTCCGGGCTAATTACTCCTCCTTCCAGAAGGCTTGTCGCTGCTCCTGTGATTGATGCCAGGGGTGTTCGGATTTCATGGGAAACAGAGTTCAATAACGCTGTGTGCAATTTCTCCGATTCGGAAAGCAATTTTGCCTTTTCGGCTTCTTTTGCCAATTCCAGCCGCAGCAGCGCTAGGGCCGCCAGATTAGTAAAAGCATCCAGCATTTGATGTTGTGCAGTCGAGATTGATTTATCATTTGTTTTAGGAGTAACCGTTAGCAAGGCCATCGTTCTGTTCTCTGCTTTAATGGGCAGAAAAAGAATAGATGATTGGCTGATATCCCCGTCTTTATCTTCAATATTCTCTCCTTTGGCAAAAGTTCTCTCAGCAATGTCACGTTCATTCTTGCCGGCCAGCGTTGTTCCATCTGGACTGGCGGCAATTTCTATCAACCGGCTATGCTCTTTATCAAACAGCATTAAAATTACTTTTCCGTCTATTATTTCCGCAATTGTCTTGACGAAATTTCCCCAGATTTGCTGCAAATCGGTCATGGCGACCATCTGCCGGCTGATGGCATACAAAGCGGATGTGATTTGTTCGCTTTTTCTGGTTTTTTCTAATTCGTCTCTCAGCGTGGTTGCCATGGTGGAGATAACCATGGCAACTATCAGATAAACAGCAAATGTAAAAAAGTATTTTGTTTCATCAGGTTTGAAGCCAAAAACGGGTGGAACAATGAAATAATCGAAAGCCAGAATTCCTAAAAAAGAAGCAAATACTGAAGCGCCGCGGCCCCAATAAACAGCGCTGACCATAACCGGCAATAGATACAGAAGAGCTATATTTAAAATATCAACAAACGGTACAAGAAATGCGCCGGTAATGGTAACAGCCATTATCATAAAAATGATTAAGGGAATCATCCACAAATACTGCGGCTTGTCACTTGCTGATTGCATGATTTATTATCTAGCATAAGTTAAACATGATGTCGATTAATCAGAAAACAGTGAATGAGTTGCGATAATGAAAAAGGGCAACTGATAGAGGTTGCCCTTTTTCATTAATACATTTACCTGCGCTGGGCTGCTATTTAGTCGGAGCGTAGGTGACAGTCAATTCCTCTTTTTGCTCGAACCCGGTTTGTATTGTTGCGCCAATTCTAATTACATTTTTGCCATCGTTCAGCTTAACATCGGTGGAAAACTTCTGATCCTTAACAGGCACGTCTGTATCATTAACTGTCACTTTTGCACTGTAAGCCTGCGATCCACCCAGATAGCCGCTTACCGCTACTGTAGGAGTAGTAATAGATGCCCCATTATTAGGTGTGTTGACGTGCAAAACCAGAACACTTGAGCCATCACATCCGGTCAGTGGTAAGGCCAATAAAGAAAGTGCAAAAAGAATCCCTATTAGTTTAAAAATCTTATTCATAATTATCTCCTTCAGCAAATTATTATTTTTCCCTCTTTCATTAAATAATACTTAAAGGAATATAAATTGAGTGTAAAAAAACTATTCATAAACATAAAAATTTTGTAAAAATTATTATGAAACTCATATTCCAAAAATGAAATCTGGCGCATAACCTGAATGCCACACGTGCCGGACGCAGCGTAGCGGAATGAGTAAGTTAATGAGATCCTAGCTTCAGAAATAAAGCGTGCTGAAGTTTGCAGGTCATAATGATCATTGATTATTGATCCGGGCTGGTGATAAATTGCAGCAACAACCCGATTAACAGGGAAAGTTATATTTGCCGCACCTGTTGCCGCAGATTCTTAAGCAGATTAATTGTCGGGAAACCATACGAGTGATTGAATTGATAATATTGATAAGAATTTCCTTTTTGTTTGCTGGAGTATAGTTAGCGCGTTCTTATGTGCCAAGGAAATTATGGTCACAATATGTGTAAGGCTGATTGCCGTTGACGAAGCAGGATAAACATACCTGCTTTTGTGACTTCATTAATTCACCAAATACCGCAAATGTTACTCATGACTTAATCCGGTTTTACCGTCAGTCTCCCTGTTTTCGATAAAAATAACGCGGGAAAACCTCTACCAATCAGCATTCGATAAAATCCCTGCTAAATCAAGAGGCTAAATCATCGTAACAGGGAACGACAGTTGGAGAATAAGAACGAGGATCAATAACTGAAAACTAATGCCTGGGGTGGGTCTATTTTAAAAGCCGATTGACACCCTCAGACTCATCTTCATTTTCGTCATTGCCGTATGCTCAAATCAACTATAATTCTTGACAAACCGTTTGCTGTCAGACTACGTTAACTCATATCTATAAGAAAAGTATTTACTGGAAATTAAGGAATATTATTTGAAAATAGATATTGATATATTAAGAATATTAACAAGGGGAAAAAGTAAATTACATCTCGCGGTAACTACCTTTTTTATAATACTTCTGGTAATAACGTCAATAATTACATTAACATATACCTATATTGAAACTTCAGACGCAGCACTTAAATCCGCCCGGCAGATGATGAAATCCACAAATGCAGGTATATCAAAAGACGTTCTTCGCTATATGTCAGTTGCGAGACGCGCGGTAAGAGCCACGACATGGAGCCTGAAAGATGCACAAAATATACGCGACAACAGGGGGAAAATATTTTCAATTATTTCAGGCCAGGTCAGGGCTCAAAGAGAAATATTCACTATCGTTGTAGGAGATTATTCCGGATCTGTACTGAGTGTGGGGAAAATATTTGAAGACCCAAAATACAGCGTAAATAAATCAAAGTCACTCCCACCTGAAGTTATTTACAGATCGCATTTTGTTGATCGTCTCAGTCATCCCCAGTCGGAATCTTATACATATTATAATAAAAATTTTGAAGAAATCGGCAGAGAGGTTGTCCCCGCGCATGCAATAAATTATGATGCTAGAACAAAAGTCTGGTACATGGATGCTGATAAAAAAAAGGCAAACGCTTGGACGGATGTACGAATCTATAGAAACGGAGAGTTCGGTACGTCAAATGCTGAAGCGGTTAAAGATAAAAACGGAAATACAAAGCTTGTTGTCTCTGCAAGTATAGCTCTTTCATTGCGCGACGGAATTTCATCCCGGCTTCATGTAGGTGAAAATGGAATTGCTTTTCTTCTGGATGAAGATGGCAATTTGATTGCCTATCCCGATCGGGAAAAAATTACACGTTGTGATGAGACGGAAGAAGGAAAACCGGCTAAATGTGAATTCAATAAAGTCAATCAGATAGGAAATGAGCCATTAGCTGCTGCATTTGAAAAATACAGAGTAAAATCAAACCTGAGCGATCCAAAAAATATTCCGCAAAGATTGAATTATAAAGACTATATTGCTTCAATAAAAAAACTGGCTCCTGAGAGCAGGGAAGCATTCGATAAAGCTTATTTGATCGATGAAAATGAAAAAAAGATTTTATTGAATAAGGATTTGTCCAAGGAGATTCAAGCCACCATACCGGATATTCTTGATTCGATCAATTATACATATAATATGCGTTTTAAAAGCGGAAACCAGGAGTATCTTGCAAGTTTCAAGAATTTTCCCGGAAGTTTCGATAAATCCTGGATGATCGGGGTTCTGGTTCCCATCAATGACTTTATCGGAGCATTGAAAAATACAATTATTAAAATTACCCTGATATCCATTGGAATATTAATATTATCATTGATAATTGTTATCATATCTACAAATAGGATATTGCGTCCTGTGAAAGCAATAGCTCAGGACATGAACCGGATCCAGAATCTAGAAATTGATGAATCCATAACTCATCATTCATTCTTCTATGAAATTACTCTCATCGCTGATGCTCTGGCTTCCATGAAACATGGCTTGAAAGCTTTCAGTAAATTTGTACCTTATACGCTGGTGAAGCAGTTGATCATTTCCGGAAAAGGCGCTGAACTAGGTGGAGAAAAAAGGCCGATCACAATGATGTTTACGGATATTGCAGGATTTACAACAATATCGGAAAGCATGTCAACGGAGCAGCTTCTTCTTCATATATCCGAATATCTGGATAAGCTGACAACAATCATATTATCACAGCAGGGAACTGTTGATAAATATATCGGAGACTCAATCATGAGTTTCTGGGGAGCTCCGATAGAAGATAATGAACAGGAATATCACAGCTGCAAGGCAGCACTATTGTGTCTGGTAAAACTTAAAGAGCTGAATGCAAAATGGGTGACTGAAGGCAAACCAGAATTGAATACACGCTTTGGAATCAATTCAGGTGAAGTGAGTGTCGGTAATATGGGGTCGAGCGACCGAATGAATTATACAGTTCTGGGTGATTCTGTTAATCTTGCTTCACGGCTGGAAGCTATCAACAAGTATTATGGAACAGTTATTATTGTCGGAGAAAATACTTATGAGGTTGTTAAAACTCAATTCTGTTTCAGGCCTATTGATGTGGTTGCGGTTAAAGGGAAAACCCGTGGAGTAAAGATTTATCAGCTCCTTGCCGCATCTTCTGCGGAACCTGAGATTGCACCCAAACAGGATGACTTGAAATCTCAGGAGCTTACAGGAAAGGCATTTGATGCTTATATTAACAGAAATTTTCAATTGGCATTGGAATTATACACAGAGTTGATTAATACATTTCCAAGTGATCCTATAGGTGAGATGTATATAGAACGCTGCAAAGATTATTTAAAAATCCCTCCTCTTGCAGATTGGGATGGTGTTACTCACATGAAGACAAAGTAGTATGGGAAGCTGTTTACTGTTTTTGGATAAAAAAGTCATTGTCGGGGCCATTTGCGAAGGTCGCGAAACGGGTTGTTGCCGGTGAAAAGGCAGCCATGAAGCATAGCTTCCTCTTCAATAAAAAGTCAACATCGATGAACACGTTTGATTCAATTGGAAATAATCAAAAAAGTTGCTGACCTCTAATTTAACATGTGGTACAAAAACAAGAAGTAGGTCGCTGGAATGACAAAAATCGTAAACAAGGAAAGGAGATTCAGATGAAGGAACGTAATAAAGGTATTTTGCTTTTGGTGTGTGTTTTGACTGTTATGTTTCTGGCTGTCTATAACCCGTCCATGTCGATGGCTGCTAGAGCGGACAAAAAAGTCAAAGCGGACAAGACCGATCCAATCGACAGGTGGCAAGCCAAACCAAATGCTGCCTATGATGCCAGCAAGATGGGGGATATGTCAGACTTCGATCCGACCACCGTCGTCTCTCCCACGGGAGATACGATTAAGATCGCTGTTGTGGCCTCATTTTCCGGGCCAGCCGCTTTAAACGGGGCGCTCTATTGGCTTAATGCACAATGGGCGGCCTATGACATCAATAAAAGAGGCGGCATCTTTGTGGACGGCAAGAAGAAACTCGTCGAGATCATCAAGGCCGATCATATGGGTAAAGCCGACCAGTGCAAGAAGATCTGCGAGCGCATGGTCCTTCAGGAGAAGGTTCATGTCCTCTGGGGTACCGACGGCAGCAATATGATGCGGATCATCAACGAAGTCGCGAACAGTCACAAGGTCATTGCCGTCAATGCCATGTGCCTTGCAGACAGCCTCATGGATGCGTCCAATTTCTCACGCTATGCCTTTCATGTCGCTTACTCCACCGAGCAGGTCGGACGCGCCTTTGCCTATTATTACGGTCAGATCCGGAAGAAGGAAAAGAAATTTTACATCCTCTGCCAAGATTATTCCTTCGGTCACGAGATAGCGGAGGGTTTCAAGAAGGGCCTGAAGGAATACTATCCCGAAGCTCAGATCGTCGGGGAAGACTATCATAAGCTCTTTTTAACCGATTTCGCCCCCTACCTGGAAAAAATAAAGGCTTCCGGCGCCGAAGTCATTTATACGGGCGATTGGGATCCCGATGCGGGCAACCTTCTCAAGCAGGCCAGGCAGATGAACGTGCCGCTGCCCTTCGCCAACATCTATATGGATAGCCCCACGAATGCTCATGCAGTGGGTGTCGAGGGCACGAAGGGATTGACCACGCTCGGCACTTTCATGACGGCAAACCCGCAATTCAAGTTGCCGGGATATATCAAAATGTACACGGCGTGGAACAACCTGTGGAAGACCAAGTGGAAGACAGCGCCATACACCGACCGGGGGTTTGAAATATACGGCGGCAATTACGGTGCCTGGACGGGGGCGACTTACTGGCTCCTGAGCGTTATAGAACGGGCGAAGAGCACGGACCCGGAGAAGATCATCAAAATTTGGGAAAATGACACGTACCAGCTCGTCAATGGGAAAGTGTGGAAGATGAGGGCTTGTGACCATAAGCTGATCGAAGATCTTGCCGTTACCGAGTTTGTGCCGTGGGAGCAGCAGAAGGTTGCCATGAGCATTCCACCTTACTACTGGTTTAAGGGATGTTCCTTTTACGGCCCGGTTGCCATGATTCCGGCTGCCAAGGTTCTTCCATGGATGGATCAAAAACTGGATCGTTGCAAGGGGAAGAATGACTGGGGAGAATAATAAATTATAAGTGATCCTTCTCACCTCCTTTCCCTCTTGTCCATTCATGGGGGCGAGGAGGGGTAGGATCATGCGTATTTTGAGTGGTTAGTGCGCCACGAGGCTGCATGAGAAATGAGCAGTGAGGGCCCTCGAATTCGGCTTGCAGGAGCAGGCTTCAAACAATTGGGAACGCGACCGCTAGGGATTCCAACGGTGGCAGACCGCATTGCCCAGATGGTCGCCAAGCGACACTTGGATCCGATTTTGGAAGAGCATTTCCATCCGGACTCTTATGGATATCGGTCAAAGAAATCTGCGATTGAGGCCATAGGGGTCAGGTTCTGATATGGCATACGCCAAACCCGTCCCACTCACTCACGGGTTTTGCCGACCTGATGACAAAACCAACTTTGTCCTGGTCATCCACACAGGCGATCGTCACGTCGCCTGCCAGCTGGTGGATTTCCGGGCTCATGACAAATTGCAGACCGTTAGATTCATAAATCAGGTCTGCCTCGCGAACTTCATCCAGGCACAGGCCCAGTGAAGCGTCACAGCAGCCCGTAGAATGGAGTTCAATGCGGATCGGCCGGTTCGATTCCTTCGCGGCCAGTGACAGACGGATGGCCTCACCCGCGCCAGACTCCAAATGGATCAGTGACATGGTGTCTTCTTCCCTTTTACCCTTCATAGCGGCCGTTTCAGCGGTGATGAAGCCTTAATAACAAAGTTTCATATAGTCCATGCCGCGCTCGCCCCTTCTGTTGTGGCCTCGATGATGCGGCGCGGGGTGCTGGCATCGCCAATGATGAAATGGCGGATGCCTTTTTCCCGAAGCATATCCTTAAAGGTATTCCGGGGTGTAACGCCGACGGCCACGATGACCTGGCTGACGGGTTCCAGCCTTTGCTCTTTCCCATTGGTGCTGACCAGAACCGATCCTTGCTCGATGGCCTTGACGGTCGTGTTAAACATCAGCTTGGCTCCGGCAGCCCCCAGGCGCCGATGCAGCATTTTGCCATGGGCTGAGACCGGTGGCACAGGCGGGTTAGCCAGCATCTCGACTAAGGTAACATCCTTGACACCCTTCTCACAGAGGAAATCCGCCGTTTCCATCCCCACCAGACCGCCCCCGATGACAACGACGTGGTTTTTGGGGATAACCTCGCCATTTAAAATCTGCCAGGCGTCGCAGACAACAGAGGATGAAATGCCCTCGACCGGGCAAGTGGACTTATCGGCGCCAATAGCCAGGATGACGACGTCAGGGTTTTCCTGGACAATCATTTCTTCCGTAACTTCCGTTCCCGTCCGGATATCAACGCCCTTTTTCCGGCATTTCGCCGTGAGGGTTCTGATCCATGTGCCATAGGCCGCTTTATGGGGAGCCTTTTCCGCAAAGCGTATCTGTCCGCCGGTCTCCTTTTCCTGTTCAAAAAGGATGACCCGATGGCCGAGCCTTGCCGCCTCATAGGCCGCAGTAAGACCGCCCGGACCACCCCCGATCACCCACACCTGCCGGGAAACCACCGACGGCTTTATCGGATAGATCAGTTCCTGCCCCGTTTCCGGGTTGATGGCGCAACGCACCGACTGCTGTTCCAGGATGAGTCGTTCGATACAGCCCTGATTGCAGGCAAGGCACTCACTTGTATCTTCCGGATGCCCAGCCATGGCATTTTTCAGGAAATCGGGATCGGCCAGATGCTGGCGTGCCACAGCGATCATGTCCGCATCACCACGGGCAATGGCTTCGTCCATGACATAGGGGTCCGTGAAACGGCCCACGGCGATAACGGGTACCTCCGTCACGTCTTTGATCTTGCGGGCCAGCCCGACATTGAAGCCCTGCTCATATTCAATGGGAGCGCTTGCATTCGGCGTATCGACACTGACGGCGGCACTGGCGTGGGTGCCGAAGGATACGTTGATCATATCCGCGCCGGCGGCAACGAGATTGGGGATAATCGTCTGTATATCGGAGACGGTATAGCCGTTTTGGATGCATTCCTCTGCGGAGATGCGGATCAAGATGGGATAATCGTTCCCAACCTGTTTGCGGACCTCCTCCAGACACTCGATCATAAACCGGGATCTGGACCGGAAATCCCCACCATATTGATCGGTCCGCTGATTGGAATGGGCCGAGAGAAACTGCATGAGGAGGTAGCCGTGGGCGGCGTGGAGTTCTACGGCATCAAAGCCTGCGGCCTTGGCCCGAACAGCCGCTGCGCCGAAGGACGTAATGGTCTCCCGGATATCTTCCAGGGTCATCTCCCTGGGCGTTCCGAGGAAGCCATAGATGTAGCTCGGAATGGCGGAAGGGGCGACGGCTGTCTTCCTTTGTGTCTGGAACATACTCTCCCTGCCGCAATGGTGAAGCTGCATGGCGACCTTGCCGCCTTCGGCATGCACCACAGCGGCAAGCTTTTTGAGCCCCGGAATGAATTTGTCATCCCACACGCCCAGACATTGGGGCGCCACAGCGCCCAGGGGGTGCACCTCAGTGATCTCTGTGATGATAAGCCCGGCGCCTCCCTGTGCCCGACGCTTCATATAGGCCAGGGTTGCTTCACTAACGGTGGCGTCAGTGTTGCCCAGCCGTGTTCCCATAGGCGGCATGACGATCCTGTTGGTAATATTCATGGACTTGACCCGCAGGGGGGTCAGCAGATGTTCTAATGTTTTCATAGGTCTTCTCCTCTAAAGAATTGAGTGTTTCGTTTATGAGATCATGTACCGGGTTCCAGGTCTTCTGTCCTTGGGTCGGGCCAATGTTTTGTTCCCCCTTCGAAGATAACCGTGAGCACTTTTTTCGGGTCGGAGGACTCCTCCACATTGGGAAGATTGGTCCCGCCATAACCTGGAAGTGTATAGAATGTGAAATCCAAGGGCTTCATGCGGCCTTCCCGCACAGCGTCCACATATTTTTGAGCCGCTTCGGGATCGGGGACGCCGCGGACATTGCCAAGGAACTTTCGGCCGTTCTGCCGGTGATCGGCAAACGCGCAGGCACTCCCATAGAGGCTCGATATCCCGATCCTGGCGGGGTATTTCCATCCATAGAGCACCTGTTTGATATACCGATCGAAGGCCAGGGAGTAGCTGGGCCATTTTCCCTTCCCCCACATGAGGCCGGTAAAGAATGGATCTTCCTCCTCTTTGGGCGACTGGGACATCAGTTGGGCCACAACGGTTACCAACCCGTACACCTGTTCCCTCGTGAAGTCGTGCCCTTCGGGGTTCCACTCGGGATTTGAGCATCTTGGGGCGTTTGACAGCATAGCGTAGAAAGCCCGGAAGGGCTCCGATTCATCTTCATCTGCCTTGGTACTCATATTGAGACCACCCAAAATATTGGTTGGCCCGTAAAGCCCCTTCTTCCCGTATTCTTCATAGGTCACGGTGCCGTCACCCGTTTCGTCAAAGGCGTCAAGAAAATTGCGCTTCCGCGATGTCCCCTCCAGCGTATCAACGGCATCCATGTATCCGAAGAATGTTTTCTGCAGATCCCAGGGCATTTTGTAGGTGTCGGAATAAAGGGCGCTGGTGACGATTTCGTTGAAGCGGTTTCCTTCCACAAAACCCAGTCGACCGCGGAAGGAGGCCAGGGGATACCCCGTGATCGCGTCATGGCCGACCACATAATAGGAACGTTTTCCCAGGCCACGCTGCTCGGCCCGCTCGAAACAGTAATCCCTGCGGAGGGGGCAGTCATAGGCCTTTTCGGTGATAATGGCCTGGCCGTCATATCGCGGCACTGGAACAGCCTGGGGGAAATACCCGCCCATGCCGTCATCAAGGCCACTTTCCTCGGCCTCTTTAAGGCCCACATTGCTGAACATGTAGCGGGCACAGAAAAGATCAGCCGCCACGGGGTCGATACCTGCCATCACGAGACCCTCGGGTTCCTTGATGCCCAGGCCTTGTCCCTGATGGTCCCGATTGATGCCTTCCACGGCATCGACGATGTGCATCATAAAAATATTCTGGTTGGCCACGGCGGCGATGATATCGATCATGGTTCCCGTCAGGCCGCCGGTCTTCTTCACCAAATATCTTCCGTCAGATCCTCTTTTGGGGAGGCATGTGTCGAGATCCATCTCCGGAACCCATACCTGATGGGGAATGGCACCCTTCATCCCTGGAATTTTCCGGTGGGGTGTCGCGTATTCCCAGGCACAGTTGCTGGAACGGGACACTTCCATGGGATAGAGGCCAATACCGAGGTTTTTGATAATATTGGTAAAGAGGGCCTGGGCATGAACCTTCAAGCGAGGCAGGTTAACCAGAATGCATCCCGGGTAAGCGGACCGATCAGCGGCATCGGAAGGATCGCCGCCGATGATGACTTTGTGGAGAATGAGAGAATCAAAATTCTCACCACCCGGAACGGGGATATCCCTTCCTTTTGCGGGATCGTCGCAGATTCGGTTCAGGTCATAGACCATAAGCTTGTCCGTCACCTTGCCCGGGGGAAGATAGATGCCCGCCATGCTTTCTTCCAAGCCCTGCATTGCATCGTCTCCCATGGATGTATCGGATACCTCGGCAAGATACCGGCGGACGAAATAGAAACCCCACCCCCCGTAAAAATTATCGGAGCGTCCTTCAATGACCGCTTCGGTTGTCACGGGCCTTCCCGCCGTCTTGATCCGGCGGTAGTGGGCGGCAACACTGGACAGAGCTGTGGCGGCCTCGCCGATGCACATTCGGTAATAGCTGATACCCGCTTTGTCATGGAACCAACGCATCACGGCAGCCACGAAGGGCCATTCCGTATTACCCGTGCTCCCAGCGGTCGGACCATAAGTATAGGGGTCAATGTTCTCCGTGCTGACCAGATTCGGCTTGAAGAGAATCTTTTGTCCCAGATCGAGCCTTTTGCGCAGGAGGGCAAGGAACCCTGTCTCCTCCTCCAGGGAGGTGAGGGCGGCATCGATGTTTTCGTAGGTATAATTGATCTTCGCCTTGATGTCATTCCAGGCCGCTTCATCGGCGTCACGGATGACTTTCTGGAGCAGCAGCCCTGTTCCCTTGTAGGATTTTTTCACGTCCATTCGGGCCACGGCCACGGCGGCGCCGGCTTTGTCGATCATGCCGTCACCAAGGGCGGTATGAATCAGTTTTTCTTTAATACACATGGTTTGGTTGTGCTCCTCATAGAACGAAATGGTTGTCCGTATCAGTTTTTCTCAAACCCCACCCAACTTACGACGGTTTTCATGGATTCCCTGGCGCTGATCAGCTTATTGGCAGGGTGGTCCCAATCGGGATATCCGATGGCGATACAAATATACATCTTTTGGGAGATAGGAATTCCCGTCACCTTTCGCACCACGTCGGGAAACAGGATGCCTTGGCCGTTGATACAGGTACCGAGGCCGTATTCCAGGGCGACCAGGCAGATAGTCTGGATCAGTCCCCCGATATCCGAGGCAGCCAATCTGGCTTCCAGGCTTTCATCTGCCGATACAATGATGACAGCCGGTGCGTCAAAAGAACGAAAACCTGTCATCATCCACTCATTTCGCTTCTCTTTATTGTCCCGCGCGATGCCCAGGAGGCCGTATAGCTCAAATCCCAAAGTCCGTTGGCGATCCTTGTGAACGCCCTCATACGGTTTCGCATGTCCCAGGTCAGCACCCGGCATTTTCCCGCCCTGCAGCAACGCCATATTCTCCTGACAAATTTGGGCCAGCGGTTTCCCGGTGACCACGGTGATTTCCCAGGGTTGAACATTCATCGCCGAAGGCGAACGAAGAGACACCTCGAGAATCTCACTTAAAATATTTTCGGGAACGGGGTCCTTTTTATAGCCACGGACACTGATACGTTTTCTTATTGCATCTTTTAATTCCATAACGATATCTTTCTCCTTTATTGTTGTGATGCTGACCAAGCTTGCGGATTGGTCTTTATCGGCAATCCGGACAGGTATGAAAATGCATCAGGAATGAATCGTCTGGCCGCCGCCGACCACCATTTCTCTGCCAGTCATGAACGAGGCCTCATCCGAGCACATCCACAGGACCGCTCCGGCAATCTCATCGGGTTTGCCGAATCGTTTCATTGGGATTAACGCCAGGGTCAGATCCTTAATCTGCGGATTCAATTTCCAGGGTTCCTCCAGCATGGGCGTATGAATAAATCCGGGGCAGACAGCATTTATGCGGACTTTCCTGTGAGCATAATCCAGGGCTGCCGCCTTGGTCAGGCCCAGAACCCCATGTTTGCTGGCTGCATAAACCGACAAGCCTATTTCGGTACTAATGCCGGCGATGGATGAATTGTTCACGATGGCGCCGCCGCCTTGTTTCAGCATCAACGGAATTTCCTGTTTCATACAGAGCCAGACGCCTTTCAGATTGGTGTCCATCATCCCGTCCCAATCTTCCATAGTCATATTAACGGTGCGTCGCATCGTTGCCGAGCTGACCCCCGCATTATTAAAGGCGCAATCCAGCCGATCGTATTGATCCGTGATTATTTTAAACAGGTTCTCGATGTCCTTGCCTTTGGTGACATCCGTCCGAATAAATTCGGCCTGCCCTTGTTTATCCTTTATTTCCTGCACGACAGAGTTTCCTCGGTCCTCCCGGCGGGCGGCGATGACGACTTTCGCGCCCTCGCGGGCAAACGCCAGCGCGGCCGCGCGGCCGATGCCGGAATTGCCGCCGGTGACCAAAACAACTTTGTCCTGGAATCTATTTGTTTTCAAATTTTATCTCCTTTCTCACATGAACCGTCCATTTATGATGCAACTCCCTGCCCGCCGGCCACAACCATTTCCTTGCCTGTCATGAACGAGGATTCGTCCGAACACAGCCAAAGTACGGCGCCTGCGATCTCCTGCGCTTCGCCCATCCTTCTCATGGGTGTCTTGGCGATGCACATATCCAGCATTTTAGGATATTTTGCCATGGGGGCTTCAAGCATTTCAGTCCGGATTGGTCCGGGACACATTGCATTGATACGGATGTTCTTATGGACGTATTCCAGTGCCGCCGTTTTGGTCAGGCCGATCACACCGTGCTTGCTGGCGCAATAGGAAGCCAGGCCATATTCTCCCGTCAGTCCGAGCACGGAGGCGGTATTCACGATCATGCCGCCGCCTTGCTTGAGCATCTGACTGATCTCCTGTTTCATGCAGAGCCATGTGCCTCTCAGATTGGTGTTGAGAATGTCGTCCCAGTCCTCTTCGGTAATTTTGGCAGCTGGCGGCATGCCCAGAGAGCTAAGACCGGCATTGTTGAAAGCGCAATCCAGTCGGCTGTATCTGGCCAATATTGCCTGGAAAAGGCTGTCAATTTCCGCGGGATTCCGGATATCTGTTTTGATAAAAATCGCCTCTCCACCCTTGTCCTTAATTTCTCTGACAACCTCGATCCCCAGGTTTTCCCGGCGGGCGGCGATAATGACCTTTGCACCTTCCGAGGCAAAGGCCACAGCAGTAGCCCTTCCGATTCCGGAGGTGCCGCCTGTCACCAGAACCACCTTGTTGTCGAATCTTTTAATTTCCAAATGTATTCTCCTTTCACAGTTTCCGTATTCACGGAAGTTTCATTCCACTATCCTTCAGTGTTTATTTCTCATGCTTCCCTTCGTTGCTGATGAATCGCCATGGTCGCCGTGAACAGATCTTTTTCCGGGACGAATTCCTTGTCCTTGTCTTTCCGGAAGACCTTGATTGCTTCGGTGGGACAGGTGACGGCGCAGACGCCACAACCGATGCAGCGGTCCAGGTTGACGCGGGCGACATCATCCATGGAAATTGCGTCCATGGGGCATCGCTCTTCACAGAGCTCGCAGTCGATACAATCGGCTTCACTCACCCGGGCAAAGAAACTGCTGTTGACCATCTCCGAGGGCTTAGCACATTTTTTATAGGCGATAAGAGGGCCGCAGCAGCAATCACAGCACATGCAAAGGGCGACGGCATTCTGGGAGGAACTCAACTGACAGACCAGACCGGCTTCCTCACCTTTCTTCAGAATGGCCAGGGCTTCTTCCTGTTCAACGTAGCGGCCCATGCCGTTTTCCACAAAATAATGGGTTCCACTACCGAAATGGAAACACACCTCCATGGGTTTGCTGCAGGGCTCGTTCAGAAGTGCTTTCTGTCTCCGGCACATGCAATCGGAAACAGCAATATATTTGGCGGATTTGATGGCCTCCTCAGCGCTTTCATAAGGCATGACCTGGGCATCCGAGTCCACGCTTTCAGAAATGGGAATCGTCCGCAGATCCCTCGTTTTTCCTTTCATCCAGGTGGCGTCGAACAGAATCGGCCCAAACTCCGCCATGTCTTTGGCAAATTCAGGAGTCATCCGGTTCATTTGAAATTCGATGATTCCCACCAGGAATGCGGCTGCCATATATTTATAACTCCCGGCTTTCCCTATTCGAAAAATCTGTCCCTTGTGGGACATCTCAAAGAGCATCTGTTCGGTTTTTTCCGGATCCGCCCCGATGCGGCAGGCAACCGCCGCGGCCGTTTCCGGCATCGGGGTGAGCTTCATCACCATTTCTGCATCCTCGGGCGAAAAAATGTGTTTCAGTACTCTCAGCTCGATTCCCGATTCCGTATTCAACGGATACCGCTGGGGAAAAGTGTCAAGAAACTCGGCCAATCGTTGATAAACGTCCTTCATCTTTTTCTCTCCTCTTACCGCCATGTCACCAGCGGTGCATTTCTTTGGGGAATTCGCTCATAGCCGGTTTTGGGGTAACCTAACATGACCGTGCCATAACATTGGTGCCCCGCGGGCAGGCTCAAGGCTTCGGCCAGGGGTGCATATAAATTGGCCGCTGCCGTAAAATAGCCGCCCCAGCAGGTTCCCAACCCTTTGGCATAGGCATAGAGTTCCAGATAGGTCAGGGCGATCACACAGTCCGCCTCGGCAAAAGGCAGGTCGGCTGGGGAATGAACCAGGATCAAGTTCGGCGCCCCGCGCAGGATCCGGTCTTTCCCGTTATCCCAGGCGGTGATGATGCGGCGCATGCGTCGGATCATGTCCTCATCCGCAATGCCCGGAAGGTTCTGTCTTGTAAAATCAATCACCATCGCCGCGAAGCGCTTCATCTGTGCCGGGTCTTCAAGAACTGTCCAGTGCACCTGCTGCTTATTGCTCCCCGTGGGCGCATAGCGGGCCGTATCAATCAAATCCTCCAAGAGATCATGGGGTACGGGTTCTTTGTTGTACTGGCGGATGGAACGCCTCGCCCTTAAAAGCTGTCCCACGGCCTCCGGTCCGGGAAGAAGGTCTTTTTGCAGGGAGAAACAAGCATCAAGAGGCATTGACGAAAGCGTCAAGGCACCGTGAGGACATACGGCTACGCAGTGGCCGCAGTTGATGCAGAACTCTTCGGCATCCTCTATTGGTGACGGGAAGGCGTTTTTATCCGCCATAGCAATTACCTGTGCCGGGCAATCTTTCACACAGATGCCGTCACGCTTACATTTTTTCTGGTCGATCATAAAAAGACTCATATTCATTTCCTCTTTTCCAGCTCCTTTTTTTAGCCCATTTACAAGCAGGCATAGGTTAAATTAATGAAATCACTTAGGTTTCAGGAATACGTCAAATAAAAGAGAAGCGCAGTGGCGAATCGGTTCCGTCGAGTTTTCTATCTTCATGCGCAAAAGACTGCCCTCCCATGCATCCCAGCAGAATTGGGCAAGCTTCGCTGCCTTAATGTCCTGACGCACGGTACCCTGAGCCTGGGCTCGCTCGAGATGATAAGCCACGCGGTCACACCAGGTAACCATTACCGATTTCAGGGTGCCACGGCATAATTCACTGGATTCCGCCAATTCTCCGGTCAGATTGCCGATCAGACAGCCCGTTTTGACGCGGCAGGCATCCTGGCTCTGGATTATGGACTCGAAAGCGTTACGCAGCATTTTAAGCGGTTCATCATCCGGTCCCCTGGCAATCAAGATATTCCACACCTCGGAGACATGGTCTGCATAATGTTTAACAATTTCTGCTGCGAACCCTTCTTTACTCTTAAAATAGCTGTAGAAAGACCCCTTCGGAATGCTTAATGCATCAACGATTTCCTGTATGCCCGTACCATGGTAGCCCCGCTCGCAAAACAAGGTAGCGCCGACTTCCAGCAGTTTTTCTTTGATATGAATATTTTCCCTGACCATGGCGGGACAATATGACCGGTCATCTTGCTTGTCAAGGAAATTCTTATTCCCTGGCGAAGTTTGCCCGGGTTTTAAAGTATTTATCGTTCCAGGAAGAAGTGTAATCTTCTATAAATGAGCGCGCCACATTTTTTTCTATTTCAATGAGGCCTGTCTTTTTCTTTCCTCTGTTGCGCTTAAAATCTTATCAATTTAGTCTTTACAAAAGCCTCTCTTCCTGATTAAAGTCAGCGATAAAACAACAGGAGATTGTTATGACGCAGGCAAACTTGCCGGAATATGATTATGATGTTGTCATTATCGGTGGCGGACCGGCAGGTTACACGGCCGGCATCTACGCCGCGCGCGCCGCGCTCAAAACGCTGCTTATCGAAGGCGCGGGGACAGTCAGTCAGATCACCATAACGGATATGATAGAAAATTACCCGGGCATTCCCGACGGCATCGGCGGGTTTGAGCTGATGCAGCTTTTCAAAAAGCAGGCACAGAAATTCGGCCTGGAAGTTCTTCCCAAAGATGTAACGGCTGTCAAAAAAAGTCCCGCAGCCCAAGGGGTCTGGGAAGTGACCGCCGAAGACAAAGTCTATAAAACACTGAGTATTATTGCCGCGACAGGTGCAATGTGGCGCAATCTGGGCGTTCCGGGAGAAGCGGAATTTGCAGGGCGTGGCGTATCCTATTGCGCCACCTGCGACGGGCCTTTTTACCGTAACCGCGACGTCATTGTAGTGGGCGGCGGCGACACAGCCGTTCAGGAAGCGCTTTTCCTGACGCATTTTGCCAAAAAAGTAATTGTAATTCATCGCCGCGACAGACTGCGTGCGGCGGGAATGCTGCAAAAAAGGGCTTTTGCCGAAAAGAAAATTGAATTTGTCTGGAACGCAACGATTACGGAAATCACCGGCACTGAGTTTGTTACAGGTGTCAAGGTGAAAGATGTCAACACCGGGGTGATTCGCGAAATGGCCGCCGACGGCGCTTTCATTTTTGTCGGTCGCCTGCCTTACACGGAAATGTTTCAAGGGCTGGTGGAAATGGATAAAACCGGTTTTATTATAACGGATGAACATTTGCGAACCAATGCCGCAGGTATTTTTGCCGCGGGCGATTGCCGTTCCAAACTTTTTCGCCAGGTCGTCACAGCCGCGGGTGACGGCGCCAACGCTGTTCACAGCGCTGAGTTGTATCTCGATGACGTGAAAGGACAAAAATACTAGACAATGGAATCTTTCATCAGCGCCTGGCAACATCTGCCCTCGCACATCAGCCCCACACTTTTCAGCATCGGCTCTTTTCAACTGCGATATTACAGCCTCATGTATCTGGTGGCTTTCGCGGTAGCCTATTCACTGTTTGCCTACCGGATTAAACGCAAAGAAATCACAATAACCACGGAAGTTGTGCAGGATTATCTCGTCTGGGCGATGGTTGGACTGGTTGTCGGAGCCCGGTTCGGTTACGCCCTGTTTTACAATTTCAATTACTACATGTCCCATCCGCTTGAAATTATTATACCGTTTGATTTTTCCAACGGTTTCCGCTTTGTCGGCTTAAGCGGCATGTCTTATCACGGCGGCCTGATCGGCGTGGCTTTGGTAACCCTTTTGTTCTGCCGTAAACACAAGATCCAATATTGGCAATTCGGCGACTGGTTGTGCGCGGCAGCACCCCTGGGTTACATGTTCGGCAGGTTCGGCAATTTCATCAACGGTGAACTTTGGGGCCGCGTGACCACTGTGCCGTGGGGAATGTATTTTCCACTGGATGCTACACAGAGCCTGCGCCATCCGTCACAGCTTTACGAAGCCCTGTTCGAGGGCCTGTGTTTATTTGTCGTCCTGTGGTTGCTTCGCAAGCGAAATCCTTTCGACGGCTTCATGATCGGCCTTTATATTTTCGGATACGGTCTGGTGCGCTTCATTATCGAGTTTTTCCGCGAGCCGGACGCTCACCTGGGATTTGTTCTGGCATTCAACACGATGGGCCAAGTCCTGTGTATAGTCATGATGCTTGCGGGTATTGCCATCATACTCTGGCGTAAACAAGCTTCCTCTTTATCGAAATAAATCATGAGGTTTTATGGAAAAGAATTTGGTGATCGTCGGCGGCGGCGCGGGTGGAGGTTCAACGGCCGCCGAAGCGAAACGAAACGATCCGTCCCTGCGGATTACGATGGTGGAACAGGGAAATTTTGTCGCGGTTGCCGCCTGACCGATGCCCTATTACATCGGCGATGTAATCAAAGACCAAAGCAAACTGATCGCGCGCACGCCGGAAAAGTTCCAAGAAGGCGGCATCGACGTTTGGCTCCAGACGCGCGTGGTCGGTGTTGATCCGACAAAAGGTATTGTCGAACTTCAGGATAACCGTCGCATACCCTACGACTTTCTGGCGGTGGCTACGGGCACATCCGCGTTTGTGCCGGATATGCCGGGACTCACGCTACCCGGCGTTTTTTCACTGCGGAATCTTGAAGACGCCATCGCCATCAAAACCTGGCTTAAAGAAAAAAGAGCCAACCGTGTCGTGATTATTGGCGGCGGTTTCATCGGCCTGGAAATAAGTGAAGCGCTCTATGCCGCGGGCATTCATACCACCATCATCCACAAGGACGCGCTGCCGGCCAACCGCTGGGACGCTGCCCTGTCGGCTGTTATGCTCGAGGAGCTTCAGGCCCACGGCGTGGAATTTGTCGCCAACGCCACAGCACAATCCATTGAAAAGGGAAAAGACGCGCCGCTTCGCGTCACGACGGATAAAGGCGAATATGAAGGCGATCTGGTCCTAGTGGCTATCGGTGTCCGGCCTGACGCGCGTCTGGCAAAATCGGCGGGTTTGAAAATCGGTCAATCCGGCGCCATTGGCGTCAATTTTGCCCAGCAGACATCCATCGAAAATATCTATGCGGTGGGCGACTGCTGCGAAACGTTTCACAAGGTCAGCCGCCGCTGGGTAAATATTCCACTGGGTGACATCGCCAATAAACAGGGCCGCGTCGCCGGGCGCAACATCGGCGGCAAACCGCTCGCCTTTGACGGCATCGTCGGCGCGCAGTCTTTCCGGCTGTTTAATCTGGAATGCGC
>CAIVDK010000014.1 GCA_903904655.1 uncultured delta proteobacterium
GCAATCACGCCGTCTGTTTCCTCAAGCGCTACAATTCTCTCGCGCAAAGACGCACGGAGAGCACTTTCATCCAACAGGCCGAGTAATGTCTTCGGATGGATTGCCGCTACCACCGCGTCCGCAGGTAAATCAACGCCCTTATCCAAGCTGATCCCGACTACGTTGCCGCCTTCGAGATAAATTTTCCGGACGGATTGATTAAGAATAAGATTTCCACCCAGTTCGGTAAAACGCGCGGCAAAGACATCCGCCATTTTGGCGCCGCCATCTTTTAACCGCCACGACGAAAATAAATACCCGGCCACCACCATGTGATGAAAGATCACCGGACAATCGTTAAGCTGGACGCCGATGAGCTGGCAGGGCACCGCCAGAACGGCACGCAATCGCGGAGACGCCGCAAGGTCATCGAGCAACTCTCCCATCGGCCGAAAATGATCCATATGCTGAAAGGGATCGCCCGAATTGAGAAAAAAAGATGACGCCATCATGGTTCCGACAATCTCGCGTAAATTTTTCATCAGAACATCCAGCGCGGCGCTGTCGAGCGGAAACGCCTTCCGCAGATTTTTTTCATACGCGTCAATGCCAACCGGCAGGTCGAAAACAAAATCATCAAAAATGTAGCGGTCGGTTACACGCTCGTTCCCCATGCGGTAAAACAAATCATCCACGGAAATGCCCAGGACGCCAAACATTTTGCCCAGCGGCTCGAAAGTATTCAGCGCGCCGACATAATGTACGCCCACAGGGCAATCGATCCCCCGTCGCGAATAAGAACGCATCAGACCGCCCGGCTCCCGATTTTTGTCCACAATCGTAACGTGGTAATCCAGAAGCGACAGCAGAATGCCCGTGGACAAACCGCCAACGCCTGCGCCGATGACAACAATATTCTTCCCTTCAACCGGTTTTCTCATGAATGAGGTCCTTTGACTTATTCCCTAAGCTGCGGCTCATCTTGAACCGCCTCGGATTCGATCAGCGTCATCATCAGCGTGTAATTGACCAGTTCCAACGCGTGAAGTTCTATGGTTGAATAGGGGTTGAACGGTCCTCCCGCCAGCGTCACGCTACGTTTTAAACTACCGCCTTCCGAATAGCGCCGAACCTGGATGCGTCCATCACGACGTTGCAATACATCAATCCAGCCTCCCTGATTTTTGTGCCGGCGACAGACTGCCTCGCCCGCGGCCAAAACGCCCTTCTGCATGACCGCGCCTGAGGGCTTTAAAAATATCAGTGCAATATCGTCCATCATGTTGTCTGCAAAGTCCGCAGCGTCAAAGGGCGGCAGCGCCCGGTTGACGATCATGCCGGAAGGCCCGAAGAAGGCTTCAAACAGCACCATACCTTCCGGACTCATAATGGCGCAGGAAAGCGTCCGCAAAGCGGGATCTGCAAGCGTCACGCCGATCATGACAGCTTTGATCTCGCCGGACATGCGCGCCTCAATCGCATGGATGAAGCGGGTTTTTTTCGTGAAAAACGGAGACGGGCATGTCATGGTTTGATCTGCGGGTGGCAGAACTGCCGGCAATGCCGCGCAAGACACGAGTAGAAAGGAGCCTATCAGCAAAAGGAGGCCTTTCATGGAACATCCTGAAACACGGAAGGATGAATGCCTTTATTGATGATGACCTGCTGAAAGTCAATCCGGGTTTCGGCGGTGACGCTTTCTACAATCCGCACGGATTTGACCGCTGCATCTTTGCGGGAAACCGTAATTTCAATTTTTTCGATCATGCCGGCCATATTCTTGCCTACCGGCATCAGTGTAATCTGTGTGCTTGGTCCTTCCTTGAGGGTGGCGGAAAAGGTTGGATTGGAATCAAACTTGCCGCTCATCCAGCCTGCCACCTCATCAAGCACAATTTTCATCGCCTGCGCGCCACCGGTTTTATCTTCAACCATTTTACCCCCGGAGGCGATATAGCGTTTCGTATTCCCGCGGCCGGAAATAACCACGCTCTTGATGGGTTTACTATATTCCCAGCGGATGGAATCCGGCGCGGCATAATAAAACTTCCCTTCCGAGATCAGCGGTCTGGCCAGAATTTTCATAAATTTCTTCTGCACAAAATCGGCGGAAATGGTCGAAATGCGCGCCGAGTCCCTGCGCAGCTGTTCAAAGTCGTCCGCACGCACGCTCGCCGGCAGAAGTATCAGCACAATTAGCAAAACCGGCCATGTTTTTTTCATAGAAGCAACCCGAATCATGAACCAACCACCTCGCGAGCTCGCTGCGGAGAATTGACGCTCGTCCCGCAACAGCGGGATTAAAACATCCCGCCGTTGATGGCAATGACCTGACCTGTGATATAGGAAGCATCATCAGAACACAAAAAGCGGATCACACGGGCAACTTCTTCGGGTTTTCCCACCCGCGCCATCGGGATGGCGCTTTTAATCATATTTGCGTCCATTGGCAGACTGCTTAGCATATCTGTCTCGATGGGACCCGGCGCAACCACATTGACACGAATGCCGAAACGCGCCACCTCTTTGGATAGGGAACGCGTGGCGGCGTTGACCCCGGCCTTGGCCGCCGCGTAATTCGCCTGGCCGCGGTTGGGGATCATGGCCGAGATGGAAGAAACAGAGACAATCGCGCCGCGTTTCTTCCTGACCATTTCGCGCAAGACGGGCTTTGTTACATTAAAA
>CAIVDK010000015.1 GCA_903904655.1 uncultured delta proteobacterium
CAGTAAATAGAAAAGCATGGCAAACGTACATTGCGTGACGGATTCAGTGGAATAACCTGCAACATTCTTTACCGTGATTCCCTTCTTCGCTGCATATTCCAGATCGATATTGTTCATGCCGGTGGCGGCGACACAAACCAGTTCCAGTCCCGGACAGGCGTCCATCACATCACGGTCAATGACCACTTTGTTGGTGATGACCACGTTATGCCCTTTTATCCGCTCAATCCGCTCGGCAGACCGGGTCATCTCATGGCCTGTGTATTCACCAAGAGATGAAATATCAGAGAGGTTAGCGACCTTTCCTACGGTGATGGCATCGAGAAATACCATTTTAACAGGCTTGCTCATTTTTTCCTCCAAGTCGGTTATTTAGCCGTTCCTGATGATATTATCTATTTTCCGCAATATGTTTGATCGGTTTTACCATTTGTTCCTTGAGAATCTTTAAAAATTTCTTCCGGAAAGGCGGTATTTTGGTGAGGAGCGTCATCATTAGATTCAGACGGCGGATCTTGAAATTTTTCTGGGGAAAATCATACAGCCCGTGACTTTTGTGATAGCGATGATCGGCCTGGAAAACAAATCGCAGCATTCCGTAAACTTCGTCCCTGAAAATTTTTCTACCGGCGACACCGAAGAATGTCACGGGATGGGCATAATTCCCGGCAGCACACCGGACAAGCTTGTCCGCCAGTTGGGCAAGCAATAGATCAATCTGCTTTGAGTCGCCCGCATCATCCGCAACAATTCCCAGCAGGTTGGCCTCCTGTGTTTCTGCATAAGCCTCCAGAATCTGGCGGAGGTTGGCAATCTGCCCCAAGGGGCCCGAAATCAAAAAGGCGATCTGTTTACCGGTGAGCGTGGGCATATGAGTGTTGAAGAAAGACCGGTCAAAATAGGTTTTCCACTTGGCTGAAAGATAGCGGTCGTGGATGGCGCCTGCAAAAACCACCACATCTGCTTTTTTTACTTTTTCGTTGTAAAAATCGATGAAGCCATCTTTTCCTTCATATTCACAAACGTTGTCCAGCCCGCACTTGCAGCATCCCAGGCAGCCGCCCTTAATGTCGAGATCACTCAGATTAATGATTTCAACATCCCCGCAGAAGTTGCCGACAAAGGACTGAATCATCGCATCGGTATTGCCTGCCGGTTTTTGCCCGTCTTTCAGCACCAGAATCCTTTTGCCCATGGCATCCACGCCAGCCACGGTAGGTCCCGGTTCATAGGTAAAGCTCTGCGCCGCAAGTTTCGGATAAACTCGGGCCACAGGAACTTGCCGGGTTACAGAGTCAAAAAGAGATTCGGCAAAAGCCAGCCAACGGGTTCGTTCCGCTTTTTTCATCAGATCATACATGGCCGCGGAATAGGCCCCCGTGTAATGCATTTGCAGATCGTCGCAAATGGCATGAATGTAATTATGAGCGGTGTGATCGAAAAAATGAACGGATGTCGAGAGAGAAGCCGTGTATTTTCCGGCAAAGGCAGCTTCCTGTTTTCTTTCAAAAATAAGTTCAATAAAGCGCTTATACTGAGAACAGACCAGCAGAAAGTAAAGAGGAAATGCCCATAACACGGCGTCAGCTTTTTTGACCGCATCCATAATTTCGTTGAAAGCCGCCTCATCCTTTTCGAGTTTCCGAATATTTTGAGCCACCGGAAAATATTGAAATGAGTGTTGCGGATTTTTCTTTGCCGCGTAGCGGACATACTGGAGAGTAACACTGAGATCGCCTTTGGGGCTTCCGTTTAAGACAACGATGTTCATTAATTTAGATTCCTTTCTTTAAAGCACATCGGACTTTATCTATTGATATGCTTTTTTTATATAAACAAAGCCTGAATCCTTTTGTCTGAATCATGCTGCGGCAGGGGGAATGATTAGTAATTTTCTTCACCCGTTTCATCGGTCTGAAAACCATTTTATTTGCAGATGAAGTATATGAAGATGATGAATGTGTGTCAAGATAATTCACCGTAAATTCGCCTATGAGAAACTGATTGACATTAAAGGCGGTTTTTCTTATAATAATATGCAAGAGTAAGTAAAAGAATAATAGGTAAAATCAATACTGAATTCTAAAGACGGGGAGGAATCATGGAAATATTGGTCGCATATGTGGGTGGACTGGACGCTGATAGCGCGGTTTTGGACGTAGCCAAGAAACACGCTAAAGCATTTAATGCTAAACTTTATATTGCCAGCTCTATGGAGAGAGTGTCCGAAAAAGAGCAGATAAATCTGGAAAAAGTCGAAAAACAACTTGCCTATGTAAAAGAAACACTGGAGGCCGAAGGCATTGTCTGCGAAACACATGTTCTGGTGAGGGGATTGACACCCGGTGAGGATATTGTGGAATTCGCGGCCGATAAGAAAGTGGACGAAATCATTATAGGTATTGAGAAGAAATCCAAGGTGGGCAAGTTGCTTTTCGGATCCAACGCCCAGTATATTATTCTGGAATCGCACTGCCCGGTGGTATCCGTCAAATAGCATAAAAATGGTCCTTATAAACCGCCGGGGGTGGGTTGCCAAACGTTCTGCTCGGTGTGACTGAAAAACAAAAGGCTTGTGCTCTTTTAGAAGCGCGCAAGCCTTTTTTATGTAATCTTCATGTCCGCGAAATAGTTATTTCTTTCTTTTGGCCAGTTCTTCGGCCCTTAGTTCCTTGCGCAACACCTTGCCGACGGTTGATTTGGGCAGTTCTTTGCGGAATTCAATTTCTGCAGGCAGTTTATAGGTGGCCAGTTTTGTTTTGCCGTACGCAATCAGCTCTTCAGCTGTGGCCGTTTCGCCTTCTTTAAGCACAACAAATAATTTGATGTTTTCGCCGCGCTTCGCGTCGGGTAGGCCAATGGAGCAGACCTCCATCACTTTGGGGTGCTCATAGTAAACTTCATCCACGTCTCTGGGATAAACATTGAATCCGCCGGTGATGATCATGTCTTTTTTGCGATCGACGATATAGAAGTAGCCGTTTTGATCCATCGTGGCGATGTCGCCTGTATAGCACCAGCCGTCGCGCAGCAGGTTTGCGGTTTCCCCGGGTTGGTTCAGATAGCCCTTGGTGACCTGTGGGCCGCGAATAATCATTTCGCCCGGCTCGCCGATGGGCATATCTTTTTCGCCTTTATCCAGGTCCACGATCCGGCATTCGGTATCGGAAAGGGGCAGACCGATACTGCCGATTTTCCGGACGCCTTCAAACGGGTTGGTATGGGTTACGGGTGTGGTTTCCGTCATGCCGAAGCCTTCCACGATCACCGCGCCTGTCATCTTCTCAAAATCATGGATCACTTCTACAGGCAGAGGAGCGCTCCCGGAAAAGAAACCTTTAAAGCATGTCATATCCGTCTTTTTCATGTCCGGATGATTCAACATGCCGATATACATGGTCGGAACCAGCGCGCCAAAGGCCGGTTTGAATTTTCGAATGGCCTCTAAAAGCGGTTGAGGCTGCGGTCTGGGGATGAGAATATCTCCCCATGCTTGAAAAATAGAAAAATTCATTGCGCAGGACATGCCGAAAACATGGAAGAAGGGCAGTGCGCCCAGGTTGACGTGGTGAGTACCGATAAACCTTGGGAACCATGCACAAATCTGCTGCACTTGTTTGCTGATGTTGCCGTGGGTCAGGATAACCCCTTTGGAGACACCCGTGGTACCGCCGGTGTACTGATACATGGCCGTATCGTCAAACGTCAGTTTTGCCCTGGGTGAATTAGGTTGAGACTTGGCGATACAGTCCTTCCATTTGTAAACATCCTTGGCTGGTTTGACGTCGGCGGCCAGTTTTTCCTTTTTGGCGACCAGCGGGAATAAAATGCTTTTCGGAAAGGGGAGGTAATCTCCAATCGACGTATAAATAATCTGTTTAACTGTTGTTTTGGGTCTCAAATCGATCATCCGGTTGCCCAGAAGATCGATGGTGATAAGTGTTTTTGACCCGGAATCGTTGAGCTGATGTTCTAGTTCGCGGTCGGAATAGGTCGGGTTATTTAAAACAACGACAGCTCCCAGCCTTAAGGTTGCGTAATAGGCGACTACACAGGGAATCATGTTCGGCAGAATAATGGCGACAGCGTCGCCTTTTTTGACGCCCATACCGGCAAGGCAGGTCGCGAAACGTTCCACCATGTCTTTAAGAGCTTTGTATGTCATGTTGTAGCCCTGGAAGCTCAGAGCCATGCGGTCCGGAAATTTTGCTGCCGATCTGTCCAGGATATCGGGCATGCAAATTTCTTCGTATTTAATTTTTTCAGGAACGCCTTTATCGTAAGACTTCAACCACGGTTTTGACGCATATGATGCTTCTCCAGCCATTTTATCTTCCCTCCTAAGCTTGGTTAAGACGATGTGAATGAAGCAAACCGATTTACCCCCGCTATCCTTGATTAATCCTCCTGTTGTTTAGTCTTTTTGTCTTTATGAATCACCAAAATACGGACTGCCGACCTTTACGACAAAATTTTAGCAATTTTTATCAGCAAAATCCATAAAACATTCCTTCTGCGGATATAGAGCTTTTATATCTGGCACAATTTCGACTATTTAGCTTTAATATTATTTTCAGATGCGCAACAAGCGTACCTTGTGTCTGACTGATGTGATTTATGGGAAACGATCGCAAACCGCTTGACAGAAATATTTTTTTGGGGATATTTTAAAAATAAGATGATTGCTTTTGATATTCATATTCACACCCGCAGGTATTCCGGCTGTTCTTTTATTGATTACGAAGATATTGTCGGGCAGGCGGCGGCGGCGCGTCTCGACGGCATTGCCGTCACCGAACATGGCATGCGCTGGCCGGATGAGGAATTTGGCAGATTACGGAAAATGGCCGCTGACTGCGGCATTGTTGTGATCAATGGTCAGGAAATCAATACGTTCAATGCCGCCAATCGTTCCGAGGGTGAATTTCTGGTCTTTGGCGTTCACCGCAGTCTGACACAGGCATGCTCGGCCACCGAGCTTATTCATGCCGTTCATGAAGAAGGCGGGATTGCGATAGCCGCGCATCCTTATAAATTATCCCGTGGCGGCAAATCCCACTACTATGGGGCAGGCGATCTGGTTTACAAACTAAATCTTGACGGCATTGAGCTATACCATCCTGATCATAGCGAACTGGCCATGAAAAAAGTCAAAAAAGCGATGGATGAACTGAAGATTCCCGGCACGGGCGGCAGCGACGCACACAAAATCCTTAATATCGGTTCTTATGTAACGATCTTTGATAATCCGGTGCACAACGAAGATGAATTCATAAAAGAAATCCGCACTGGGAGAATCCGGGCGGAGAAAAGGTAAGGGCGGGATGACCCCGCCCCTACAAGGTTTTCAGAAAATTATTCCCCGATGAAGTTCGGTTCGCGTTTCTGCAGAAAGGCTGTGATGCCTTCCACGGCGTCCTTGCTGGCGCCAAGTTTCTTTGACCATTCCTGATCCACCCGCAGTCCTTCGTCGAAGCCTTTATCCATTCCGACGCTTATCCCCTCGAGCACCGCCGCCACGCAAAGCGGCGGCCGTTTGGCCAGGGCTTGGGCAAAGGCCGTTGCTTCTTTCATTAAATCGGCCGCAGGAACTACTTTATCTACCAAACCGATGGCCAGAGCTTCCACAGACGAAAGCCTCTTGCTGAAGAGAATCATGTCGAGAGCCTTGGATTTTCCCAAAAGTCTCGGCAGTCTCTGAATGCCGCCCCAGCCGGGTGTAATGCCAAGATTCACTTCCGGCAGTCCGATGAACGCCTTGGGATTGTCCGTCATAATGCGGAAATGGCAGGCAATCGCCGTTTCGCAGCCACCGCCCAGCGCGTGACCGTTAATGGCAGCAATGTATGGCTTGGTGGAACGTGAAATGGCGTTCATGATCTCATTGCCGTTCGGTCCTTTGGTGATGTTGGCAATGTCCGAAACATCCATGCCGGCGGAGAAACCCTTTTCACCGGCGCCCGTGATGATCACGGCCCGGGTCTCCTTGCTTTTTTCGATTTCATTGACGGCGTTAAAAAATTCCTCCCGAATACCCAGATTAACCGAGTTCATCGGCGGCCGGTTGAGCGTAATAGTGGTTACAAAGTCCTTCGTCGATACAATAATGTTTTGGTACTCCATAGTTTTCTCCTTTCAAATTTTTATTCTTCAGTCCGGCATACGCCGGATTCCGCGCTTCGCGCTCCACCTTCAGTCTTCGGTCTTCAGCCTTTCTTATTTCTGATGCACCAGCCGTATGCCGGGATGCGGGACTTCGAAATACGCAACATTGGTTCCACCCAGGCTGCCGATAAAGGCTGTCCGGCGGTCTTTTCCGCCAAAGCAGATATTGGCCGGGCGATTCATCACGATGCCCTGCGGGTCTTCCACAAACATCTCCAGCCTGCCCTGCGGATCAATAAATCCGATGGCGTTGGCCGCGGGGAAGGCGACCCAGATGTTGCCTGCTTCGTCAAAGGCGATGCCGTCGGGAAAGCCAAGCTTGCCCAAGAATTCCGGCCCGTAAACCTCCGCAGCACCCACACTGTTGTCCTGGTTAATGCGGTAACGTAAAATTCTTCGCTGCATGGTTTCGGCCACATAAACAAAATTTTCCTCTCCATCCAGCGCAACGCCGTTGGCAAAGTAAATGCCTTCCGCGACGATGCGAGGCGGCTGATTTTTTGCGATGACCACCAGGCAGCCATCCGGACTAGGGGACTGCAAAGAGGCATCGATATCGGGATTATCCGTAGAGTTGGAGACCCAGAGCCTGCCTGCAAAATCAAGAAAAGGGAAATTGGGTGTGAACATTTTTTTGCCACCGGCCTCCGTCATCAATACGACGTGGCTGCCTGTAGGTGAAACAGACTGGACTTCGCCGTTGCCGATGTTGGCGACAATGCAGTTGCCTTTTTCATCGATACAAATGCCGTTAGGCGTGCCGCCCAGCGTACCGAAAAAAGATGTACGGCCGTTTGGGTCGATCCGCGAACAGCGTCCGTAGCCATCCGCCGTATAGACGCTGCCGTCATCGAGGGCCATGACGCCTTCCGGCCTGGTCAGTCCGCTGCCGATGGTTTTAACATCCCGCAAATCAATTTTCATTAGGACATCCTTTCGAATATTGTGGCGAGTCCCTGGCCGCCGCCGATGCACAAAGAACAAATGGCGTATCGACCGCCGCGACGCTTCATTTCATTGATGGCGAATAAGGCGATGCGTGTTCCGCTCATGCCGTTGGGATGGCCGAAGGCGATCGCGCCACCGTTGGGATTGATTTTTTCTCTGTCTATCGGATGACCCTGTACTTCCATTTCTTTGACGTCGGCCAGAACCTGTGCGGCAAAGGCTTCATTGATTTCAATCACATCCATATCCTGCATTTTTAGCCCCGCTCGCTTAAGCGCTTTGGGCATGGCATAGGCAGGACCGATGCCCATGATCTTGGGATCAACGCCCGCCACGGCGCAGGTGACCCAGCGGGCTTTCGGCGTGTAGCCCAGCTGTTTTGCTTTTTCCAGCGTCATCACCAGAACCGCTGCGGCGGCATCATTACGTCCCGACGAGGACCCAGCGGTGACGGTTCCATCTTTGAGAAAGGCCGGCGGCAGGGCGGACAGCTTTTCCATGGTGGTCTCCCGCGGATGTTCGTCCGTATCGAAGATAATTTGTCCCTTCTTCTGGGGCACAGCAACAGGAATGATTTCATCCTTGAAATAACCGGCCTTGATCGCATGGCTGGCGCGCTCCTGGCTGCGGAGTCCAAACGCATCCTGCTCTTCACGGGTCAACTGATATTTTTTGACAAGATTTTCTGCTGTGATGCCCATGACCAGAGAGTCTTCGGGATTGGGTGCGGTTTCGCGACGAATAATCTGCGGTGGCGTCAGTGAATAGGCGGAATCCGCGCGCGGCAGCATCCAGGGCGTCGAACTCCAGCTTTCCATACCTCCGGCGATGTAAATATCGCCCAGACCAGCCATGATCTGCGTCGCCGCAAAATTTATGGACTGCAACCCTGATGAACACTGTCTTTCCACCGTGACACCCGGAACGCTGTAAGGCAATCCTGCTTTGAGCACAGCCCAGCGCGACGGATTGTATGCCGCGTGCCAGGAGTTGGAAAGTCCCATCACGACGTCTTCAATCATATTGGGGTCAATGCCGGTTTTATCCATCAGCCCCCGGATGGCCAGCGCACCCAGTTCCTCCGGACGGAAACGGGCGAGCGTGCCGCCCACGCGACCGATGGCGGTTCGGACACCATCAACGATAACAATTTCCTTCATGATAAAAACTCCTTTCTGCGATGCACTGTTGATGTTATTTTTACTAAAAGCGACATTGTGCAGCGGTATGCCCCGATGCAGTCTCAGCCGATTTTCCAGAGATCCGCCTCACTGATCTTCCCTTCTGTTTGTAAAGGGTGAGAGGGATTGGCTGAACAGATAGCCGTGCGCGCCGTGAATTTGGACGGTGTCAAATCCGGCTTCGCGGGCCCTGAATATTCAGAATATTATTGAATTTTGTATAGTAGGATAGCCATCGTCTGTCAAGCGTATTCATCGTGGAAAAATGTATCTTTTGCCCGACAATCCGCTCTGGGACAAAAACTTTCACCTTTTTACGAATATGTTATTGACACGGGGGTTGCTTCTTTCTATACATTGAACCGTTGGGTGCTCTATCAAACCGTGAAGAAGTGGATTTTATATGCTAAACCGTTTAGTGAGTGCTGTATTTCTTGTCTTTATCGCTCTGACGTCTATTCCGCTGTATTTAATGGCCTTGGTCTTACGCCTGTTTTCTTATCCTTTTGACAGGCGTCTGCGTCTCCTGCATTTGTTTACCTGCTTTTGGGCTTCGATTTATACCTGGATGATGGTGCCCTGGCGGATTCGCATTGAGGGCCGCGGCAATGTTCGCAAAGACGCGGCGTATGTGGTTGTTTCCAACCATCAATCGCAACTGGATATTCTGGTTGCCTTCCGGCTTTTTTTCCACTTTAAATGGGTTTCCAAGATTGAAATGTTCCGCATTCCGCTGATCGGTTGGAATATGACGCTGAACCGCTACATTAAACTGAAACGTGGCGACAGGGAAAGTGTGGAACTGATGCTGCGGGAATGTGAAATCCATCTGGATGAGGGAAGTTCCATCTTCATGTGCCCCGAGGGAACCCGCTCTCTCGACGGCGAAGTCAGGGCTTTTAAACTCGGCGCATTTCAGTTGGCGTTGAAGAAGAAGTTGCCTATTCTTCCAGTTGTCATCAGCGGAACGAACAAGGCCCTGCCCAAATACAGCATGAACTTCACCGGTGTGCAGAAAATGTATATCAAAATTTTTGAAGAGATCCCGTATTCGGCTTTTGAAAACTTGTCGGCGGAGGAGACGGCGCAAATGGTGCGTCAATTCATCATCGAAAAACTGAACGTCATGAACGAATATACCCTGGTCGGTTCGAAGCGACAACCCTAAACATTCAGCAACGCGCGGCCGATTTTTTCCTGCCGAATCTGCAGAAGTCTTTTTTTGAGCGTCACCAGCGATTCCATATCCCGATGAAGGTAATCGTATTCGGCGGGCGTGTTAATTTTCCAGTTGTCGATCATTTGACCGATGCCGGTGTGAAATTCCGCAGCCAGTCGCCCAAAAGTAATCATGATGGGAATAGGTGAGGCGTTGCCCCGATCCAACTGGTCTGCAGCTTCATAAGCGATGATCCGCAGGGTTTGCAGCAGGGCATGGAGAGCTCCCAACTCTCCTTCCAGCGTCCGGTTCATTTCCGCCTGCTGTTCCCGGATGGCATCCATCAACATAGTCAGTTGTGCGGCCATGCAGCCCAGCGCGGGTCCCATCATCACCACATCTTCTATTTCTCCGAAGGGGACGACGATATCCGGCCAGGCGCTTCCTTCCTTCCCCAGAATGGATCTTTGCCCGATGACGCAATTTTCCAGTTTAATGCCGCCGTGTGGCGAAGGTTTTAGAAAATTCATGGCCAGCGGCGGTGTTACGGTAACGCCTTTGGCATTGCGTGGCACGATAAAGGCTGTAAAACGCTTTTTTGTCCCGATGTTATCGGTACAGACGATTACAATAAAAATGCCGGCAATCGGGCCGTTGGTCAGATAGGTTTTCTCACCGGTTAAGACAAAATGCTTTTCGTGTTTTTGGGCTTTGGTGGTCAATAACTTGGGGCGTGAACCGTGTCCCGGTTCGGAGACGGCAAAAGACAGTGTGATTTTTCCCGCAGCCGCAGCGCGCAGGTACTGCCGACGCTGCTGAGGCGTGCCGAAAACGTTAATGACGTAATGAGCAATGATCTGCTGGTAGAGCCAGGATAAGGCGAGACCCAGATTGTATCCGCTTTTAACAAAGGCCTCTCCCCCTTTCAGAAGGTCGAGATACCCGCCGCCGGTGCCGCCGTAGATTTCAGCGATCCCAATTTGAAAAAGACCGGCCTCACCCATTTTTCGCCAGATATCCATGGGAAATTCCTGTCCCGTCTGTAAATCCAAACGGCAGGAAACATATTCAGCAGCGAAAGCCGCAGCCTGTTTGGATATTTTTATCTGGTTTTCATCCGGTTGATGCATACTTCTCTCTTATTCTACTACTCCATAACTTTCAACTTGGGGGTTGAATTGATGATCACCAAAGGAAATGAGCAATAGCCACTCCCCGAATCCCCCGAGACACTTCTGGTTGGTGGTAGGACGGGCAGAAATGCTGCCTTTTCAGGAGAATGCCAACTGATAATCGTAGCCGCAATCTTTACATTTCACATATACAAAACCGTTGTGCAGAGCATCAGGCGCAGACCTTGAAATCTTCTCCCATCCAGCACCTTATCTTTTGACGACCTTTCATGCCGATTACTTCAATTTCCAAAGTTGATTGTTTCCACTGTGGCAGTCCCATTGTTGTACGTTGGCACCATCGTTTGTCGCAACGCCCGCTACATCCAGGCATCTGCCGCTGTGTTTGGCCTTGATCAGGTAATCGCCTGCTCCTTGCGGAATCAGCATCCAGGATTGGTTGTCCCCTCCGTGGCAGCTCCACTGCTGCACATTGGCTCCTTGGTCTTTGCTGACGCCTGCCACATCAAGGCATTTACCGCTGTTCTGGGCCGTGAGGGTGTAATAATCCTGACCCTTGGATGTCAATTTCCATGCCTGATTCTTTCCTCCGTGGCAGCTCCACTGGTAAACATTGGCGCCGTCATGATTCGCAACGCCCGACACATCCAGGCATTTGCCGCTGTGTTTGGCGACAATCTCATAGCTGCGCTGAGTGGACACACCCGCCGTCGCCTGGGATGTTTCATATTCGATGCGCTGAATGTTGCCGGTGTCAATGGCTTGCCGCTGTCCGTCCTTGAAGTGAATGATCATCTTGTTCTGTGCTAATACAAAGGGTTGCATCATAAAAAACATCGTACATAACAGTAGACACATCCTGATTATTTTTCTCATTTCATGCCTCCTTTTTCTTGAGTCGAGTAGATTAGTTTATTTCGATATTTAGGTTTATGTGTGTTTACTCCGTTTGCCGTCTGGTGTCCCAGCGGGGCCACATTATTGCAACTATTAGCGATTGTAATCTTGCATATTTCTAAAATTTCATCAACTGAAGTCTTCAGGAAGCAGTGTTTTCTGAAAACGTCTTACCATATCATCAGGTTTTATATCGCACCTCTGCCGAACTTATCGTTTAATTCAATATGTTCTGGAGATACCCTGAATAACCTAAATGTCACTATAGGGTCATACGAGGGTGCTTCGTCGGCCTTCGCACGCTGAATGATCTGTGACCGGTATTGACGTTATTTGGACTTTTTACGAAGTATTCAGGGTTTCACTTTTAAGCCGGGAGATCTAATTGTCTTTTCTTAATTTTTTATAAAGTAAATCCAGGTTAAACATTTGATTCAATATTACGGCAAGAATTGTCGCAGTCGGTAAAGGATCGGTAAAAAATGTCTGTATAATCCCGGGCGCCCGGGCATAAAGCGAAGGTAGAAAAGCAGTGCTTAATCCAAAAAATAACGCAATGCCCACCACAAAGGTTTTACGGGAATCCCAATTTTCCTGCAGCATCTGTATTAAACCCGCGCAAATCATAAAACATCCACTAAAAACAAGCGAGGCGCCAAGAACAGGCTTGGGCATATGGGCAAGGGCATTTGTCAGCATCGGGAAAAATGCGAGCACAATAAAAATTGCTCCTGCCACTACGCTGATCCATCTGCTCAGTACCTTGGTCGCGCCGGCTAAGCCGATATTGCTGGAAGATGTATCAACGGCCATTGCGCCCAAGACTCCCGATAAAGTGGTCGCGATGCCATCTGCCACAATTCCATTGCGTATAGGGACAAAATTAACCTCATCCAACTCCGGCTCGGAGAGCTTCTGTATCGCCAGAAGATTGCCAAAGGTTTTCAAAGTGCTGCCGATAGCAATAACAATTAATGGAATAAGTAAATTAAGATTAAATGTAATTGGCTGAAAAATCGTACTGAATTGAGGCAACGCAAAAAGGGGACTGTTTTTGACTAATACAAGGTTTTGCCAATACTCAGGGATGAGTATCAGGGCCAAAATCCATCCCGAGAACATCCCGATAATCAAACAATAAACCTTAACAAATCCCTTTCCCCATAAATTGCAGAAAACCATTATTAATAATGAAACAGCGCCAACGAAAATATCTATACTGCGGATGGCATCCCCTTGAAGAGTCAGACCAAAAAACGATGTTATCGAAATCTGAACAATGCTGATTCCGACCAGCGCAACGACAAGGCCAACAATGTACATGGGGAATACGCTTCTCAGCTTTTGTATAACCGGTGCAAGAAATATCTCGATCAAACCGGCGACAATAGTAATGCCGCGCATCAAAGGCAGGCCGCCGATCCACGCAGCAGAAAGCGAAAGACTCAAATACGAAGGACCACAAAGATTTGGACATAAATAACCGGAACCCAGATAAGGCAGGCGCAAAGCCTGTATAATTGAGCCGATACCCGAAGCAAGCATAGAAAAGGTCACCAAAGAAGCCGTAAATCCCGGCGTTTCGTTTAGCTGACCTGCAAAAATTATAGGTATGCCAATGGCCACAATCATTATCAGAACATGTTGAAATGCTGACAACAACAAATGCCCCAGTGGCGGCACTTCATTTACAGAATACTCGTAATTTTTATTATCTGCCATTTGTAGCCTTAATTATCCCGGTGGTTGGGGAAGGTCTGTTATAGCGCCAACATAGATTTCCTGATCAGCGATATGTGTTTTGCGCAAGTATAAGCTCTTCTTGACAAGTATCCGCTGATAACGGTTCTTCGCCAGAAAGACCTCCCAAACGAAATCCTTGTTTTTCAGTTCGATCAGTGCCTTTTCAAATGGCTTATGACCCATCTCATCGACACAATCCAGCAGTTTAAAATCAGCAAGACTGTCGTTCATCACAGGCGATATAAGCAGTTTACCGGTCTTGGTAAAAGCAAAAACTTTCACGTCCCGAAAATTGTATTTAGATACAGGATCAGCTATTTCGGCAAGCGCGGAACTGCCCTTTTCTCTAATTAACAAAGCGGCAGTGTCAACGATAATTCTAATAAATTCCTTTTCTTCGTGGGGATAATTCAAACCGCCACCAACGAATAATACTTTACCCTCGGAAGTTGTGACTTTGAAATGACAAGAG
>CAIVDK010000016.1 GCA_903904655.1 uncultured delta proteobacterium
AAGGTGATATTCGAATTATTAAACCGTCCATTGCGCTTCTGCGGTATGGTTAGGAATGTTGGGGAGCCGGGCGGCGGTCCTTTCTGGGTTCAGGAAAAAGACAAATCGCGGACATTGCAGATCGTGGAATCGGCGCATGTCGATCACAACAGGGCTTCACAGGCGGATATCTGGTCGCAGGCTTCATATTTCAATCCGGTCGATATGGTTTGCTGCACGAAAAATTATCTTGGAGAAAAATTTGATTTGGCTGACTATGTGAATCAGGACGCTTATTTAATCAGCCCCAAAACAGAAAAAGGACGTAAGCTCAAAGCCCAGGAAATGCCCGGGCTCTGGAACGGCGGAATGGCTTACTGGAACACGGTCTTTGTGGAGCTTCCACTGATGGTCTTTAATCCGGTCAAAACAGTTTATGATCTCTTGCGCCCTCAGCACAGGGGCGGGAAATGAATTCCAACAAATCAACAACCTCGCGAGCTCGATGTCGAGGTATGAAATGAACGTCATTATATCGCGAGCAAGCTCGCGGCGAATTAACGCTCGTCCCGCAACAGTGGGATTAAATAATCCAGCGTTCGGAATCTTCTTTGGAGATGGCTTTGGACTTGATGGTGATGGATTTGTTATGATGCAGGCAGATGACGTTGACGTCCGTATCAGCGGGAGCGTCGGAGTAGCGAACACAAAGAGCGGCTGCCATTGCCATCGATGATTCATTGCCGTAGGGGGCCAGCACATGCGGTCCGGGAAAATCGGCCACATTACAGACCAAGTCATCATCCGTGGAAAGTGCACACAATGCCTCATTGTCGGATCGATTCCTGCCGACAATAATTTTACCGGTGACGTCGGCGCGAAAATGTCGTCCGTATTTTAATAGCTCATAATCGCGGATCTGCCGGTCTTCCGCATGAGACATCAGATCGCGCAGGCGGTGGGAAAATATCGGGTCCGTCAGCAGACAACCGCCTGCGGGAGGTGGGTAATGCCGGATGCCTAATTCTTCCGCGAGCCGTATTTGATCTTTGCGCCCGCGTCCTGAAATGGCCAGAAGTCCGGAGCGATCAACCTTTCCCTCTCTTTCGGCCTTAATGGGTTCAAGCAGTTGAGCGGAAAGCGGTCTTAAAATGTAGTCGGCGTAACCGGAGTTTTTAGCGACGATATAAAGAGACTGTCTGGTCTGAGACATGGGGCGCTGACCAAGAACCTCACCGGTCACGAGAAAATCAGCGCCGGTATCTTCCATTTTTCGGCCGGCCATTTTCAGCATCAGCGTATGGCAATCAATGCAGGGATTCATGTTTTTGCCGTAACCATAGCGTGGAGATTTGAGCATTTGCAGATGTTCAGTGGTGAAATCTTCCACCATCAGGGGCAAATGGATCTGATCGGCTGCCGTCTGTGCTTTGATCGCGTTAAAAAAGGGAGTCGTAAAGGTCAGGCCGGAAACGTCGATATTTTGTTTTTGGACCAGCTTGACGGCTAAAGTGCTGTCGAGTCCGCCGGATAATAGGGCAATTGCTTTTACCATGTTTTATTCTTCATAAGCTCAATATCGGACAATATTTGCCGACCATGTTTTCTGCATCAACCCACGCAATTCCTGATTGAAGTCAAAATTCACAACGTAGCTGTCCTTATCGGTTTTGATCTTGGTGCCGCTAAAACCAAAGTTGTATGGAGGTTGATTCTTGTCCAAACCGGAAAAAGTAAAATAACCGGACGTAAAGGCAAAATTAAAACCGCGTAGAATCTTTGCCATGTTTTTGGCTGGTTCATCCTGATCGGATATAAAGATGAGTTCGTTACCGGCCTTTTGAAGAATGTTGATAAATTGCGGCGGCAAATTGCGCGAGAAAAGGAGGGTTTTATTTTCGCCATGCGTAACAACGATATCCGTTTTTATAGACAGGTTAAAACCGTCCTCGGCAATATTGAAAACGCTGACATTAGCATCCGTTTCTCCCGGTATATTCAGATAAGAAAGTAACGCCCGGGAGAATTCCTTGGCGGATGATGTCGGTAAAATCGTCATGGAAGGCAGTGCATAAATTTCTTCCGGTTTCCCGGCAAGGCCCTTATCCGGCGAAATTTCCGTAATGATCAAGGAATGTTGACGCGCGTAATTCACGATGGCCTTTGGCAACAAGTCCTTATTCTCGTAAACAAATCGCAATCCCTGGGTTTTGGATGAAGACTTATTTACGTCTTTTTTGGTGATAACCCAGTCAACAATGACCTCAAGCACAGGTAGCGAACCCAGGGAAAAAGGTTTTTGCGCTTTGGTTATCTCGTAGGTATTGGTGGTTTTGAATATTTTTTCCAATATGATAATGACGTCGTCTTTATCATCGATTTTAACTAAATGATAATTGCTCCAATGGTCGCTGATCATGTTTTTAAGATGATTATTGGAACGGTTTTTCAAATCAAGAAATATCGTTGTCCGGTCTTCCAGCTCCACAACGGGAATGATGGAACAGTCAATCGTCAGCTGTTCGGTTCTGGAGATCGGCAGATAGTAATTGCCGTTGGTGATTATGGATCCGTTCATTTGTGCGATGATATGTTTGATGATGGCCAGACGTGCGGCAGGAGGCACATTAATTGACCGTTTCGTTTCACTGACTATAGTTTCTTGGATCGGGGACTGCTCTTGAGGTGAAACGACCGGAACTTTTTCTTCGACTATCTTTACCGGTTGAACTGGTTTTTGTTTCGATACCAAGATTTCCTTATTCGGTGCTATAGTGACGCCAATGTCTTTTACTGCGGGTTGACCTTTGGGCAGACGAATCATCTGGCCGGCAAAGATCTTATGGGCGTTCTTCATGTCCGGGTTCAATGATTTGATCAGAAGCATTGTTTTCTGTGTGTTGGTCGTTATATGAAGCTCGCGGTGAACGATTCGAATGAGACTGTCGCCTTTTTTAACCTGATAGGGTTGAGAACCAGCCGATTCAGAAACCGTATAAGTCTGAAAGTTTTTTTTCGGAATGGCCGTCTTTCTAAGCGTCAGTTGCGCCGTGTCTTCACTGGACAATGCCTGTGAGTAAAACAGCACGACGGATGAGAGAATGCAAAGTATAAAAACCCGCCAGAAGGTCTTCTTCATTAGTCTGTGGTCCCCAAAGGTGAAAAAATACTGCTTATTTTAGTTATGTTAACTGTTTAGAAAAGTCAATACTAATAGGGTTTAAAACCTCGCGAGCTCACTGTCGAGGTATGAAATGAACGTCATGATATCGCGAGCAAGCTCGCGGAGAATTAACGCTCGTGACGCAACAGCGAGATTAAATGACTTTTTTCATCGCGGCAATAGCAACTTCAATTTGATCATCATCCGGTTCCCGCGTGGTGATCCTTTGCAGTGCAAGCCCCGGCCAACTCAATATCTGCACAAGCTTGAACCGCGTATACTTTCCGGTAAAGCGAATGACTTCATAGGAAATACCGGCGATAACCGGCATCAGCAAGATTTTATACATAACCCGGTGCAGAAAGTCCGGGCGTCCCAGCAAAGAAAAGACCAGGATGGAAATGATCATCACAAAAAGAATGAAGCTGGTACCGCAGCGAGGATGGCGGGTAGAGTATTTTTTGACATTTTCAACGGTCAG
>CAIVDK010000017.1 GCA_903904655.1 uncultured delta proteobacterium
ATATAATTACACACCACATTTGCGTCCATGTATCCACTCATAAAATCCGCTTTGCATGTCGACAAAACTGCCTCCTCCGGCTTGTTCCGCACCAGGACGATCAGTTCCGGTTCCAGCCACGCTTTCTTGCTTTCAGTCATTTCCGCTTTCCTCCTTTCATAAGATTAGGTTCAAGGTTAAGCGGTTCTCTGCTGGTTCAATGGTCCTAATTGAATCATTTATTTGATCTCGCTATAGCCGTCAAAACATTTCGATTCAATCTGCAAGATTGAACCAGCAAAGTAGGGTGGCAAACGGTTATTGTTTACGCGCCATTTTCCAGGCAAATTCCCTCCGCAGGTCACCGCACGCATGATGAAACCATGCATCATGGCCCTGATCGAAAGTCAGCTTATTTTAAGTTCTGAATCATCATTTAAATACATAAATAATTCAGTTTGTTACGAGTAATAAGTTAATAAGTTAACAGCGTCCCTCTGTTTCCCTAAGTTAACAGCGTCCCCTTGTTTTTACCCTAACTCGGTCCGGGATCCGTACAACCACCCACACAGCCTAAGTTATCACAACCATTAAATGAGGTTACCTCATTGATCTCACCCCAGCTTTTACATACCCCTAAAACAGCCTCCTCCGACTTGTTCCGCACCAGGACGATCAATTCCGGTTCCACCCACGCTTTCTTGCTTTCTGTCATTTTTCCATTCCTCCTTTTTATAGGTTCAACGGCTCACGGTTTAACGGTTCAACGGTTACAGATTTTTATAACGAATCACCCAACCGTTGAACCGTGAACCGCTGAACCAATAACACTATTTATCTCCCCCACAATCTCCCCGGTCTTGTCAAATCGCATCACATAACAGGGCGCTTCATTGCTCAACTCCCCGATCACATCGAGGGTTTTCTCCCACCAGTCGGCGGTGACAAAGGGCTTGATGACGCAGGCGAGGAGGCGGCGCGTGATCTCCTTGCGGTCGGTCAGCGGCGTGATGCTGTTCTCGTTCGCCTGTTCGATGAAACAGATGGCCCGGAGCGGGGCGTCGTTGGCGGAGACCAGCGGCACATCGCCGTGGCTCCAGGTGCCATAGACCCGCCATTCACCCCCACCCTCACCCTCACCCTCCCCCGTCAAGGGGGAGGGAATACGTTTGTGACCCTCCCGCGTTGAGGAAGAGGAAATATGTTTCTGAGCCTCCGCTGCTTGTGGGGAGGGAATACCATTGGCGGCAGGGTATTTGCGGACGATGTTCCGGTCGTCGCAGAGGATTTCGACTTCCATGTCGCCTCTTGCCCCGGCCTCGATCAGCATATTGGTTGTGGTGGATTTTCCCGCTTCCGAATGGCCGACAAAGAGCACCCCCGCGCCATTGAGGATCGCCCCGGCCGAATGGAGGTAGCAGCCCCGGCGGTCGGCAAGCAATCGGGCGATAAGGATCTGATCGGAAGGGAACATGGTCAGGGAATGAACGTCGCCTTTGCGCCAGGAATCACCACGGACATCGTCGTTGTAGATGCGGCCGCGGGTATGATCGGCGTTGAAGGTCGCCACGCGATGCAGGGACGGGTCGTCGGCCTGGGGCGAGATGCCGAGATAGATGTACGATCCGTTCTGCCGGGAGATGGCCCAGGGCGGTTTGCGGTAGAGTTCCCGGCCCAGATCCTTGCCCGCAAGATCGGGCATGCCGAAGTGGTGACGGATTGTGACCGTGTCCGCTCCGGGCCCGTCGGCGCGGAAGGAGGTAAACTTGGGGTGAAAGGTCTGGTCGTCAATGGGCAGGTCGCTGTCCACCTGGATCGTGATCCCGGCAATCCGGTAATAGCGGCGGTGTTGGGCCTGCCAGTTTTCTTTGAACATCTTGTTCTCCTTTGCCACTTCACATAAATGCGCCACGGGTGCGGAAAAGCGGCCATTTTCAAGCCAGCCGTAAACGGGGCACCAGCGGCAGTTTTTGCGGTTGTCACAGGCACCGCAGTTCTCCGCATACTCCGCGCCGCCATGAACCTTGTCCGCAAGCGCCGGGATGAACGTTTCCCAGGCCTCCCGGACTGTCCCTTGGCGCAGGTCATAGCGCATGGCAGGATCTTTAAGGAAGGAGCAGAAAGACTAATTGGGGACAGCCACTAATTATTGTTTTCTTTCTCCGTTGCAACCGGCCTGCCAACTTTCCCCCTTGCCAGTCTTAACTGAAATCGTTTCTCCAAATCACTGACGAATGCCTCATCCCCCAAAGGGCGATTGACAAAAGA
>CAIVDK010000018.1 GCA_903904655.1 uncultured delta proteobacterium
AAATAAAATAATTTACTCCATGATCGGGGTAAGTAAAATTTATGAAAAAAAGCCGGTGCTCAAAGACATCTATCTGTCGTATTTTTACGGAGCTAAAATCGGCGTTATCGGTTTAAACGGTTCCGGCAAAAGCTCTCTTTTAAAAATTCTTTCCGGTGTAGATACTGATTTCCTCGGCAAAACAATTCTTTCCGCAGGTTACACAGTAGGCTATCTGGAGCAAGAACCGCGTCTGGACGAAACAAAAACCGTGCGGCAAATTGTTGAGCAGGGGGTGCAAAGCACGATGGATCTGATCCATGAATATAATCAAATTAATGAAAAGTTTGCCGAGCCGATGTCCGATGACGCGATGGCCAAACTCTGCGACAGACAAGGTATAGTGCAGGAAAAAATCGACGCGCTTGATGCCTGGGATATAGATTCGCGCCTCGAAATGGCTATGGATGCCCTGCGCTGCCCACCCGGTGATACGTCAGTGAAGGTTCTTTCCGGCGGAGAAAAACGGCGCGTTGCCCTGTGCCGCCTGCTTTTGCAAAAACCGGATATATTGCTCCTCGATGAACCGACCAACCATCTGGATGCCGAATCTGTCGCCTGGCTGGAACATCATCTGCAAAAATATGAAGGCACCATCATTGCAGTAACTCACGATCGTTACTTTTTGGATAATGTTGCCGGCTGGATTCTGGAACTTGACCGCGGACAGGGGATTCCATGGCAGGGTAACTATTCTTCATGGTTGGAACAAAAACAGAACAAACTAAAAAGTGAAGAAAAGACAGAAGGCGAAAGAATCAAAACCCTGGAACGCGAACTGGAATGGATTCGCATGTCTCCCAAAGGACGCCATGCCAAATCCAAGGCGCGTATCAGCGCTTACGAGGAACTTTTAGGACAAAATCAGGAAAAGGAATCAAAGACGCACGAAATTTTCATCGCTCCCGGCCCGCGACTGGGCGATCTGGTAATAGAGGCAAAAGATGTCAACAAGGGATATGGGCAGAACCTGCTTGTGGAAGGCATGACTTTTATGCTGCCGCCCGGTGGCATTATAGGTATCATTGGTCCCAATGGCGCTGGAAAAACAACTCTTTTTAGAATGATTACCGAACAGGAAAAGCCGGATGCAGGCGCAATCCGCATTGGGAATACCGTGAAGCTTGCCTACATTGACCAGAGCCGCGACGCGCTTGATCCGAGTAAAACCATCTGGGAGATGATCTCCGATGGACAGGACATTGTTAACATTGGAACGCGGCAAATCAATTCCCGCGCGTATGTTTCGCGGTTTAATTTTTCCGGCACCGATCAGCAAAAGAAAGTAGGAACTCTCTCCGGTGGTGAACGCAACCGCGTTCATCTGGCACGCATGCTTAAGGAAGGCGCCAATGTGCTGCTGCTGGATGAACCAACCAATGATCTGGATGTCAATACCCTGCGGGCGCTGGAAGACGCGCTGGAAAATTTTGCCGGCTGTGTTGTTGTCATCAGCCATGATCGCTGGTTTTTGGATCGCATCTGCACGCACATTCTGGCGTTTGAGGGAGAGAGCAAGACCGTCTGGTTTGACGGCAATTATTCCGAATATGAAGAAGACCGCAAAAGCAGACTAGGCGCCGCCGCCAGCCAGCCGCATCGGATTAAGTACCGGCAATTAACCCGCAGATAAGAAATTCTCCCGTCATTCCCTGGCTTGACCAGGGAATCCAGAAATATTTAACCGTCTGAAAGCCAAGACTGGTGAGGGATCGCGAGGTTCGTCGATTGCATTTGTCAGAAAAATAATTTGACTCTTTACCTCATTAGATCAACCCAACACAGCTACTAGTTCTGCAATTACCTTTAGATCTTCACCCTGTTTCGCGCTTAGAGTTATCGGCTCGTACCCTGATGCGGTCGTATCAGGCTTGAGAATGATTGAAGCATGTCGCCAAGTACCGTCTGGACGCTCATCTTTCTTGCTCTCGTAAACTTTGACCGTGTAATGTCCGCCCGTATCAGTATCGGTTATATCCCTGTGTTGTACAAGGACAACCTTGCCTCGGCGCGAGCCTTCAGGGTTTAACTTAAAAAGACACCACGCCCCGTTCGGGATCCGGCGGTTCATCGATTCACCAACAACCTGCGCGACAAAAAGGCCACGCCGGTGGCGGAAAGCATCAGGAAGTTCAACCCATTCATTGTCAGAGACATCTTGTCCACTCAGCCCTTCATACAGTTCTGTAACCTGTTGTTCAACGCTAAACTTTCCGGCGGCAACCTTAAGATCATACAGGGGAACGCAATTTTCGAAAGGCCTTACCTCTTCGAGTGGCAGACGCCTGAACGGAACGATGGAAACTTCATCCAGTAATGGTGTTATTTCAGTGATTAACGATAATCGTTTCTGAATTGCGGACACATCCATCCGGCTCTTGAAGAATCGTTCTGTGTCCTTATCGATAAAATAAACGTAGCACCCTTTCATTCCCCGGGAAAACAGTACACGGTAGGTATTTTTGATCAGTCCGACGAAGTTTCCGTTTGCCCTTCTAACTGGTCTATCAAATGAATTTTCCGGATGGCCGTCCCACTTTTGGTCATCCAGATTGTATGTTAAATCAGACCCAACAATAACACCCACGTAATCAAACTCGAATCCTTGCGCTGTGTATATGCAGCCGATTTGGTTGATACCATTTGGATCATAAGCCCATAAGGTTGCCTTTGGTATCTCAGCGGCAAGTCGCCGTGCATCAGGCTTGGCATTCCATGGTCTGCTATATTCTTCAATCTGAACATCCTCTACAAGATTTCCATCGTTCGTCGGATCAGACCAAGGCCAGCAAAAGCCCGCTGTCATGCGCGCGGTGTGCCCCATTTTTGCCTTTTCCCTGATGGCATTGTCGAGAGCGCGCGGCGATGTGAATACTCTGAACTCAAATGATTCATCGCCTTCCCAGATGACGTTTGCCGTTCGCTCGATATCAAGGGTATTGTTGATCCAGTTAACAAACCCGTCCGAACCGGAGCAGCGGAATTGGGCATCAAGCTCATACTCAAAGATGAGGCAGCCGTTCTTCTCTGCCTGTTCCCTGATGAAATCGGATGAACCGATTTCATCAGGCCGCACCACCTGTTTGTCATCAATAAAGAATACGCTTACCTTGGATGCATCCAGAATCTCTTGAATCTGCGTCTTGTTACTTTGTTGTGCGCGAGGCGTAAACCTACTATTGCTCGTTTTGCGTATGCGGTGTGCTTCGTCACAAACCAGGATATCTATTTCGTTTGCTTGTGCCTGTGCGTAGCTATTGAAATACTTGAATTGAGCCGATCCTCTTAGTCCAATAATTTTACGAAGTGTTTCAGTAAATGCCTTTGAGCCTGTTGCATAGTGTGCATTTAGTCCCCGGGCGAGCAGATCACTCATCAGGTTGATGGCAATGACCGACTTCCCCGTACCGGGTCCCCCTTTGACTATGATGGCTATCTTACGGCGGTCATGGAATCCTTCTTTGCTGCATGCAAGCACCTTATTGTAAACCACATATTGCTCATCAAGAAGCACATATTCCTTATTTCCCCTTATTACATTGCTGACATGTTCCATCAGCTTCTTACTTGGGCGGTATTTGCTTGCTTCAATCTTCTTAAGGACTGGTTGCCCCGATCCGCCACTGAGCCCGCTGATTAGGAAATCCTTGAGAAGAGGCACATCATCTGCATTAAAAGTTGGAAATTGTTGAAGGAGATGACTGAACGAATCGTCGAGAAGGGGATCGCCTTTTTCAGAGAAATAGTTATGCAGATAAGCACAGGATTTGAGCTGCACAGGCGCTGGGCCTTCATGAAAGGCGGTGTGATTGTCCGCAAGATAATGATGGTATTGGCCGACTTGGGCGGATGGGTGGAGGATATCCCTTTCTGCTCCGCCGACCCAAGTAGAAACCAAATTGTCACCCGCCGCTTTTCCACATCTGTCCCATTGCTTCAATTCAATAATTACCGCACTGTCACGGGCATGCTCATCTCTGCCACAAATAAGGCAATCAAGTCGTCTTGATGTGAGAGGAAGCTGAAATTCAAGAATAACACCATGATCATCCAGATGCGCCAATTGGAAAACATCCGATACAGCCCGGAGTGAATTACGCCAGGAATTTACTTCATTAGGTGAGGGCTTGTATCGAAAGTGTCTGATGAACGCTTCAGAAAGTTTACCAGCAATCTGATTATGTACCGTATCATGAATAAAATTGCTCGACATCCCAGCGTATAGGCGCATTTCACAACTCCGTGTATTTTTTTGCGGAACCACGTGCTTTTTCGGCGGGATATTTTTGGCGATTTATTTCCAGCTTCTTGTATGCCGCATCAAGCGGATCAATCCCAAGCCGGTCAGCAAAACGAGTTAGATAAATCAGCACATCACCAATCTCTTCCTGGATTTTCTGCAACTTTTCTGGTGTCGGCTTTGCACTCTCTCCCTCGGTCATCCACTGGAAATGTTCCAGCAATTCTGCGGTTTCCACAGCAAGCGCCATCGCTAGATTCTTGGGCGAGTGAAATTGTTCCCAATCCCGCTCTTTGGCAAAGTCAAGTAAGCATTTGGCAAGGTGTTCAAGGCTTTTATCTGCCATCAGTGGAGAACCTCCTTATGCGCGGCAAGCGCCATTTCGTAAGCCTCGGCAAAGTCGAGGCCGCAATTAACCGACGGGTCATAAATTTTGAAGCCGACATACATCAAGCATAGCAGGTGCAATCCGGAGAATGTTTCATCGGGATAGGCTTTCAGGGTGTAGGTATTTCCGGCAGTCTTGTGGTCAATGCCATTCATGCCGAGAATACTTATTTCGGAAATAATGGTGAAGATTTCATCGCGGGATTTGCTATCAAAACGGCGTAGTGCATCGCGACAAAAGGTATATGCTTCCGGCTTATCGGTAGTCAGAGGGGCGGATAATGTAGATTTGTCAGAGGCCTGTTCTTTGTGAAGAAGCACAGGATCTAGCTGCCATTCATACCATTGACGAAGCTTGAGGATGTTGGCATATTCGTCCACCATTTCATATTCGTCACCAGGCGTGAAGTTTTCCATTCGCTTCTTCCAGATGTCAAAAAGATTCTTGCCGTGTGAAAAATACTCTGATGTGCGATAAGCTGACGCATAGTCGGTTACACCTTGATAAAGATGATCAATAAATAAAGCGTAAGCGCAATTAAGCGTTACACTGGCACGAAATATGCGGGGGGGGGTGAGCTGCTTAATCTCTTGATTGGTAAAGGTTTGCAGTGCTTCTAAATGCATCTGGTGGAGTGAGGCAAACTGAGAATGACGGAGGTCAGGATACTTGTTGTAAATATTTTGCTCCACCACCATATCGAGCGGGCAGTTAAATATTTGATTACTCAGGCCGGAGGTGAGCTTAAGAATTGTGTTGGTAATGCTTTCTTCAGAATATCCCTGCCGCTGGAGTTTGGTAATATTGTCGGCAACGGAATTGATTGCGTATTCCCGTGTTTTGGCGGTTGTAGTGAAAAATCTATTGCGGGATAATTGGCGTGCTTCGTGTTCCAGCACGATATGTTCCAGTTCGTGTGCTACAAGATGCGGAGTCATCGCTTCAGAACGCATCCGGTAGCGAATCCGATGTTCATCGCGGTTATGCTTCCAGGCCATCTGGGATACGGCGGAAATATATTCAAGGGAATTGTCCTCCTCGATGCTAATCGAATATCCCGTCGATACTTCCAGTATCATTTTCCGGGCCATGATGCCATTCATCAGCGCCCCGCTTTCTTTGCGGGCAAGCTCTGTGCTTATCTCCAGATAGAGGTCGCGCGCGTTTTTGTAAATCGGCACACTGCGTATATCAGCCGACGATGGCTGGATAAAAAGTTGTTCCAGCATTTTCAGCGCCTTTTCCGGAGAATTTGTCACACGGTGCAGGAGTGCCAATCCAAAATATGTATTGGGATAGCTGGAATCAATCTTCAACGCTTTTTCGAAAAGTTCCCTCGCCTGGTCAATGTTTCCCATCTCCATGCGCAAAGCGGCAAAGTTGTTGAGCAGAATGTTGTCATCAGGATTAATTGTCAATCCCTTTTCGAAATAGAAAGCCGCCACTTCAAACGCCCGTTCATGCTTCGTCGCGATATTGCCTAGAAGCACGAATGACCAGACATTGGTCGGATCAATCTTGATACATTCATGCAATAGCTCTTTCGCCTTCGGAATATCGCCTTCCTCAAGGTGAGCCATAGCTAAATTGCGCCGGGCGTCTATATGCTGAGGAATTGTTGCAATGACTTTTTCGAAGTTTTTGATCGCCTTCTGGTAAGAACCTTGTTGCGCATCCCGGACACCTTTTTGGTAGAATTTCATCGCTTCGGTGATTTTCTCGGCACGCTGTTCCTGAAGTTTGATGAAGGCAATGCCGTTTTGGATGGAAACATCAATAGTGGAGGCGAGAAAACCGTATGATTTTTTGATCAACTCGATGGCATCTTGTTCCAAAAGGGCGGAGAGATCAACCGGCTTCGCCGGATCAAGCATAATGTGCTTCAAGGGAATAGAGATAATGAACATGCTGATAAACCGCTCCTTCCAATTTCGGATTGAACGATACAATGAATGATTTTTTGTGTCAATTAAATAAAGATGTTAAGAGGCATCATACCCTCCGCTGTGCGGGATAGCCCTGACAGCTTTTGGCTGCATGCCCTTCTGGCGTTCAAATGCGGGCTTAGGTATAATCACTTTATTTTCATCTGTGATAATAAATGTTTCTCTGGCGAATTTATCCCCCATGTTGATTTTGACTGAATATTCAACATTCCTTTGCAATGGTAATGGGCCTTCAAGCCTCGGAAACTCTTCGAATTTCTGGCCATATTTTAT
>CAIVDK010000019.1 GCA_903904655.1 uncultured delta proteobacterium
CCAGGTTCATGTGTTGTTTATGAGTCAACAGTGTACCCGGGGGTGACAGAAGAGGTATGTGTGCCCATTCTTGAAAAGACTTCCGGGTTAAAGCTCGGCGTGGATTTCACCGTCGGTTACTCGCCGGAGAGAATCAATCCTGGTGATAAAACACATACCCTGGATAAGATCGTAAAGATTGTCTCCGGTTCTGATGACGAAACAACCAGGCTTCTTTCCTCCGTTTATGGGAAGGTAACGGAGGCAGGAATTCACTTAGCTTCCTCCATTAAGGTAGCCGAGGCGGCAAAGGTAATCGAAAACACACAGCGAGATCTGAACATTGCCCTGATGAACGAGCTTGCTATTATATTCCAGCGAATGGGGATTAACACAAACAGCGTGCTTGAGGCTGCCGGAACTAAGTGGAATTTTCTCCCGTTTCGCCCCGGCCTTGTCGGCGGGCATTGCATTGGCGTGGATCCCTACTATCTTACCTTCAAGGCACAATCCTTTGGCTACTATCCCGAGGTCATCCTGGCGGGCCGAAGAATAAACGATGGCATGGGTAAGTATGTTGCAGAGCGTACAGTCAAAACTCTCATGAGAGCCGGAAAACAGATCCAGGGAACAAAGGTGGCCATTCTGGGTCTGACTTTTAAAGAGGATGTTCCTGATATTCGAAACACGAAAGTTATGGATATCGTCAAAGAACTTCTGGATTACGGAATAGAGGTCAACATTCACGACCCCCTGGCTGACAAAAAGGAAGTTTTGTCTCATCATCAGCTGGAGATTAAGGAGTTAGATGAGCTTACCGGATCCGACGCAGTCATCGTTGCGGTGAACCATAGCTATTACAAAAATCTCGGGTTATCAAGCATCGCCCGATTGTGCCGCAATGGCCTCCCGATTATTATGGATGTCAAGGGCATGTTTAATCCCATCGAGGCTCAAGAGAAAGGCATTGAATATTGGTGCCTGTAGATACTTGTGGGGCTGGAGATCTGCTCATATTCGGGTAGTAGAGGCGTGTCAGCTTTTATAGAGGGAAAAGAGATGTTGATCATAAGGTGTTGCAGGTGCGGTGTAAGTATCGGCAAAAAGGAAGACTTTAGAACTGATGTGAGGGAGTCTCATACTTACTGTGATCTATGTCTTAAAGAGTCAGTCAAGGAGGCAACTCCATTATCAAGCAAGAAAGGAAACAATAAAAACATGGCTAAATATCTGGTTACCGGCGGCGCCGGTTTTATAGGTTCAAATCTGGTTGAAAGACTTCTCGAGAAAGGGAACGCGGTGCGAGTCATCGACAATCTCTCGACGGGAAAGATTGAAAATATTATGCCTTTCCTGAATGATATCGAGTTTATTTACGGTGATATTCGAAATCAGGCGGAAGCAAGGGACGCAGCGGAAGGCGTGGATTACGTCCTGCACCAGGCCGCGATTCCTTCAGTTCAGCGTTCCATTGACAATCCGTTGGAAAGCGAGGAATCCAACATCAAAGGCACATTAAACATCCTCTTGGCTGCCCGGGAGGCCGGTGTCAAAAGGGTGGTTTATGCCGCTTCTTCCTCTTATTATGGGAATTCAAATCAGTTGCCCAAAAGGGAAGACATGCCTCCAGATACCCTCTCACCCTATGCCCTGACCAAATATGTCGGGGAGTCTTATTGCCGGCTTTTCCATGCCCTGTACGGGTTGGAGACTGTTGCTATCCGCTATTTCAATGTTTTTGGACCTAAACAGGATCCCTCTTCCCCCTACTCCGGAGTAATTTCGAAATTCATTACCTCAATGCTTAACGGTAAGCCGATTGTTATCTACGGAGATGGACAACATTCAAGGGATTTTACCTATATAGAAAACATTATAGATATGAACCTCAGGGCGTGTACAGCTCCCGGGGTGGCCGGTCAAGTCTTCAACGGGGGTTGTGGGAAACGCGTAACGCTTAACGAGCTCGTTAAGGCTATCTGCATGGAGATGGATAAAAAC
>CAIVDK010000020.1 GCA_903904655.1 uncultured delta proteobacterium
CGAGGGCAATGTCAAGTAATATTATCAATAATATCAAGATATTGTCGTATTTTTACCACTCATTAACTGCCAGAGAAATTAGCAAAACTCTGGCAATATGAATTTAGTTGTGCAAAGGTCTCTTGTCATGGATGACGGATCTATCGGCAGTTCATGCTGAAAGTGTTTGAATCCGCAAAAATACTGCCAGTAAGGATTCTCCAGTAAACGGGCAACGACGGATTCGTCGCTCTCGTTGTAGGCGTGTTTCAAATAATGAAGACCAACGACCAGTCTTGTCGGCAACGCCGGTCTTCCCTGTTTCTGTGCAAACAGATTGCCAAAGGAACAATCAAATCTCTTCCAATCGATCTTGTTGCCCAATAGATACAAGGGATGCTTTCTGTCCAGTATCTGCTCCAAACTCGACCGGAACAATTCTCCGTGGGATTCTTTAAAACTGTTGTCTTTCGGTTGCATAAATTTGCCGGGTTTTAGCTCCTTTTCCTAATATTTCGGCAATTATAGCATACAAAAATACGATAATCAAGTAATAATATCAATATGTTGTAAGTTTTTCAGGGACGACTAAGTACTTCCTGGATTTACCCTGATACCCTGAAGGGCACGCGAGGGCACAAGCCGGGCCAAGCCCGGAATGACGCAAATAGGGGTTGTGCAAAGCTCTCAAGGAGCGAGATGAAGTCCGCGTTGTAGGCGACCAGTGGGGCTCTCCCACCTATGCCTCTGATCTTGCGGCGGTGATGCTCGGAATCGTTCGCCAGAACGCGGATGCCTACGGTATCTATAACTTCACGAACGAAGGCAAAATAAGTTGGTACGATTTCGCCTGCGAAATCCACCGCATTTATCTTTTAACTCAAAACTCAAAACTCAAAACTAATAACTTACGAAGTATTCTTTCAAAGGATTATCCGACAAAAACCCAGCGGCCACAGAATTCATATTTATCAAAAGATAAGATTGCCAAGACTTTCAATATATCCCCCAGAAAATGGGAAGTTGCGCTTAGCGAGTTCATGTTAACGATCGAACTCTCTTCAAAACATTAAGTATGAAGACCTTCTGAGTAAGTTAAAACCTGCTAATAAACCGCCCCCGAAGGGCGTGAGTCGCTAATACCTAAAAACACAAAAATGGACCTAAAAAACCAAAGAATATTAATCACCGGTGCCGATGGATTTATCGGCAGTCATCTGGTGGAAGGTTTACTGGACAAAGGATGCCAGGTACGGGCTTTTGTGTTCTATAACTCTTTCAACAGTTGGGGTTGGCTGGATACGTTGCCAAAAGAAAAACTGGATAAAATCGATGTATTTGCAGGGGATATCCGCGATCCCAATGGCGTGAGAAAGGCCATGCAAGGGATGGATATGGTTTTTCATCTGGCCGCACTTATTGCCATTCCGTTCAGTTATCACTCCCCGGACAGCTACGTAGATACCAACATCAAAGGCACATTGAATGTCCTTCAGGCGGCGCGCGATACAGGTTGTAAGCGTGTGCTGATTACATCGACGTCGGAAGTTTATGGGACTGCTCAATATGTACCTATTGATGAGAAGCATCCCTTCCAGGGGCAGTCGCCCTATTCCGCCACCAAAATCGGGGCCGACCGTATAGCGGAAAGCTTCTATCGCAGTTTTAATACCCCTGTAACCATTGTCAGGCCGTTTAATACGTATGGCCCGCGTCAATCGGCCCGTGCCGTCATCCCCACCGTCATTACCCAGTTGCTGGCCGGCGCAACAGAAATCAAACTGGGCAGCATTCATCCAACCCGTGATTTCAATTATGTTAGAGATACCGTGGGCGGTTTCATTGCTATAGCAGAAACACAAGCCAATATTGGAGAAGAAATAAACATTGCCTCTCAACAGGAGATTTCCATCGGGCAGCTTGCCCGCGAGATCATCGATCAGATCAACCCAGCGGCCACGATTATCTCAGATGATATACGCATGCGTCCTGAAAAAAGCGAAGTGGAGCGGCTGCTGGGCAGCAACGAAAAAATTCTCAGGTTGACAGGGTGGCAACCAAAATTTACCCTGAAACAAGGTATCAGCGAAACCATTGAATGGTTCAAGGACAAAGAAAATCTACGGCGCTACAAATGGGAAGTCTATAATGTTTGAAAAAATAGTCAGCTTCATTAAATCCCTTTACCCGGCGGAAAATCCCGTACCGCTCCATGCGCCTCGATTTTCGGGGAATGAAAAAAAATATCTCATTGATTGTATTGATACAACCTATGTCTCCTATGTGGGGCAATATGTCACTCGTTTTGAGGATGAAGTTCGGCAGCACACCGGTGCAAGGTATGCGATCGCTGTCTCCACTGGAACTGCAGCGCTGCATGTAGCCCTCCTTCTTGCCGAAGTAGCGTCCGGGGATGAGGTGATAACCCAACCGTTGACCTTTATCGCCACAGCCAATGCCATTACCTACTGTAGCGCGCAGCCGGTATTTGTGGATGTTGAACGATCAACCCTGGGACTTGATCCGGAAAAGCTGAATGATTTTCTGATCAATAACGGCATTCTAAAGTCAGATGGCAAGTGTTACAATAAAACAACGGGCAGAAGGATCGCAGCGTGCGTGCCTATGCATACCTTTGGCCACCCGGTGCGGATCGATCAGATTGCGGAAATCTGTCAAAAATACCATATTCCGGTCATTGAGGATGCCGCCGAGGCGCTGGGAAGTTTTTACAAGGGGCAGCATGCCGGCACCTTTGGAGAGTTGGGCATTTTAAGTTTTAATGGCAACAAGCCGGTGACAACCGGCGGTGGGGGCATGATCATCACAAACGATGAAACCCTTGCAGCAAAAGCCAAGCATCTGACCACAACAGCCAAAAAGCCACATCCGTGGGAATTTTTTCATGACGAAGTCGGCTATAATTATCGCATGCCGAATATCAATGCCGCTGTGGGCTGTGCGCAGATGGAGCGTTTTGCTGATGTATTGGAAAACAAGCGCGCCACAGCACAGAATTATAAAAACTTTTTTGATGAAATTGGCGTGTCATTTGTTGTAGAACCGGCAAATAGCCAGTCAAACTATTGGCTTAATTCGATTATTTTTAAAGACAGACAGGAACGAGATCGGTTTCTTGCCTATGCCACGGCAAGAGGCATCCAAACACGGCCCGTTTGGACACTCATGTCCAATCTTCCCATGTATCGCCATTGTCAGTGCACATCCCTTGAAACCGCCCAATGGCTGGAAGACCGGCTGGTCAATATCCCAA
>CAIVDK010000021.1 GCA_903904655.1 uncultured delta proteobacterium
ATGATCTCCCCCACCCCCCCGAAAGAAGGGAGGGAGGGGAAAACAAGGGGGGCGAGGAAGATCATTTATGAAACACATTACGAAAATTATTCTTTTTGATCAAAATGACTGATTAACTTCATGCACACGCAGTATTCTAATCTTTGATATATGATTGGGTTGCTTATTTGCCCCAATCGCTTTTGCCCTTGCAGCGATCAAGCTTCTGATCCATCCAGGGAAGTACTTTCTCTGCCGGGATTACATATGTCGGGCCGTAAAAAGAAATGCCCTTAAACCAATAGTACGGGGCTAAGTTGTAGGAATCTTTCTGCTGTTCCCATGGCACGAATTCGGAAACGGCAAGATCCTGAATGATCTTATGATCGCAGGCTCTCATCTTCACCACTTTCCCATTGACGAATTTGTAAGTATCATTTTCCCATAGTGCGATGATCTTCTCCGCGTCAGCAGTCTTTGCGCGTTCCACAACACTCAGGAACCAGTAGAGCGTTTGCGTCCATACCCCGTAATAGCCAGCGAAATGCTCGAAGCTCTTCATCTGGCTGTAAGGTGGTGTTTTCCACTTGTTCTTTAGCAAATCAGTCCAGATTTTTTCTATTTTAACGTGTCCCGGTAATTTGAAATGAGGGTTGTCCACACTCCAGGAATTGATATTGACCAGTCCTTTGGTTCCCTCGACACCGGTTGCATGAAGCGCATCAGGGTTATCCATATAATTGTTGGCAATGGGAAGCATGATATTCATCTGTCTGGCCTGCTTGAGCAAGTTCATTGAATCCGGAGGGAAGTCGCCAGTGAAGATGACTTCGGCGCCGGAAGCTTTGATTTTTTCTAAATAAGGGGCGAAATCCGTAATGAAGAGTTTGTGGTAATCTTCACCAATGATCTGTGCAGCGGGGTAGTATTCCTTCAAGCCTCTTTTGAAACCTTCTGCAATATCGTGACCAGCGCCAAAATCCTGACAGAGGATGTAAAACTTCTTTTCCTTCTTACGGATCTGACCATAATAATAAGCCAGGCCACGACCGACCTGAGAGTTCGAAAAAGCTGTCTGGAAGGCATAGGGGGAGAAATTTGCTGCATCCTGGAGATCATCAGCCAGAGTTGCGCCATTGATAGCAATGACCTTATACTGGTTGGCGGTTGTGTTGATGACCTTCATCAGATGGCTGCCGTCAGTCCCCCAAAGAACGTTAACTTTTTCCTGAAGGATCATTCGCTCCACGACCTTCTTGCACTGATCAGGCTTTCCCATATGATCAGCCTTGATTACTTCAATGAGTTTCTTTTTGCCGTCAACAAAGATACCGCCTCTTTTGTTGATGTCATGGGCCACCCATTGAACATTAAACCAAAAGAGGGTTCCGACGATAGAGGCCGGGCCGGAAAAAGAAGCCACGACAGCAATCTTATATGTATCACCTGTAGGAACAATAGGATTGGACGGATCAAAATCGGACATATCCCCCATCTTATTGGCGTCAAAGAACGCATTGGCTTGGCCCATCTTGTCCGACTTTTCAACTTTTGCCGTTTTGGCGGCATTCGCTACGGACGGGCTGTAGGCCACCAATGCCAAAACCGCGATAAACACAAAAAACATTGAAAAACGCTTAGTACTGAATTTCATACAAACTTCCTCCTAGATTTAATATTAACCCATTTTATCGGCATCGAAAAACGCATTGCCCCTGCCCAGCTTGTCGTCAGGTTCCGCTTTGCCGTTGCCTTGGGTGTTTTGTCCGCTTTAGCGGCAAAGGCCGTAAAAGGAATGCTCGCACTCAGAAGCAACAACGCCAATACGCTTTAAATGACTAAACATCTTGTGTTGAA
>CAIVDK010000022.1 GCA_903904655.1 uncultured delta proteobacterium
AAAAATGCTTTAAAATCAAACAAAATCAACTTTTACAACTTGGTGTTTTATGGTAATATCGCACTTGAGCCAAGTTGGTATATTATGGATAATTTGTCCGACAGCAAGAAAAACGATGTTCTTCCGGAATTTCAAGCCTTTCTTTTAGAAAAGAAACTGGCGCCGGAAAAGAATGCCTTATGGGCAAGTAAATATTTCACCTATGCCCGTAAAAAGCAAATTAGCTCCGAAAAATATCAGGAAAACGCCGTTCTTGAATTTATCGAATCCCTGAAAGCAGATCCCAATATGTCCGACTGGCAAATTCGTCAGGCCGGTGACGCAATCCGTTTGTATTATTTTCATTACTGCGGTTTAAAACCGGATAATTTATCAACGATAAAAACCAATGACGCCGTACCTGACCTGCTTCAGGAAACACAACGGCTCATCCGCCTGAAGCATTATTCTTACAACACGGAAAAAACTTATCTGCAATGGATCAAGCGTTTTCTCGAATACTCGAGACAGACCGCGAACAAGAAGGCTCCCGCAGAACTTGATGCCGGCGATTGCAAAAATTTTCTCAGTTATCTGGCACTCAAGGAAAAAGTTTCTGCATCAACACAGAATCAGGCATTCAATGCCCTGCTTTTTCTCTTTCGCAACGTGCTTTGCAAAGAAATAGGCGGCCTCGCTCAGACTGTCCGCGCAAAGCGCGGGCAGAAGCTGCCCGTTGTCTTTTCGGTGGATGAGGTCAAACGATTGCTGGCGTGTCTGAACGGCAGGGATTTGCTCATCGCCGGGTTGCTCTATGGTTCAGGACTGCGATTGATGGAGCTTGCCCGCCTGCGGGTCAAGGATGTCGATATGGATTTAAATACTTTGACCGTGCGCAGCGGCAAAGGCGACAAAGACAGAACCACCATCCTGCCGGCAGCAGTCAAAGATCAGTTGAAAAATCATTTAGCCGAAGTCAAAATATTGTATGAAAATGATCTCGACCGCGGATATGGCGAAGTTCATCTTCCGGATGCGCTAAGCAGGAAATACCCCAACGCCGGCAAGGACTGGGCATGGCAGTTCGTTTTCCCGGCCAATAATCTATTCGTTGATCCGCGTTCCGGGACAGTGCGCCGCCATCACATCAGCGATACGGCCATCCAGGGGGTGATCAAAAAAGCAATCCGCAAGACGGGGATTCCCAAATTTGCTACAGTCCATACGCTTCGTCATAGTTTTGCGACGCATTTATTGATGAATGGTGTTAATATCCGCGAAGTGCAGGAATTACTCGGGCACAAAAATGTCGAAACAACGATGATTTACACGCATGTGCTGCGCGATATGTCAAACGCGCCGAAAAGCCCGCTTGATACACTGCTGGCCGGGACAAAAAAGGCCGAAGGCTGAAGACGTTTATCACTTTGGATGTCTGAAATTGGCCTTGGCGTTTGGGCATTAAATTTGCTAGTAAAACTTAGAAAGTTCTAATAACCATTTTGGAAAGAATTGAACAAACATGATCGCAATTATAGATTACAATGCCGGTAACATCACCAGTGTGGCGCGGGCGCTGCATAATATCGGGCAGGATTTTGTCATCACGGATGATACAAAAAAACTCAATGCGGCATCGCATGTGATTTTTCCGGGTGTCGGCGCCGCGGGCGAAGCAATGGCTTACCTGCGGCAGAAGAAGCTCGATGCCTGGCTGCAAATCTGGATCAACACCGGCAAGCCGCTTATGGGCATCTGCCTGGGCACACAGATTATTCTGGACTACTCCGAAGAAAACAATACGGAGTGCATCGGTTTGGTTACCGGATCGACGAAACGATTCCCCGAACATTTATCATCCGCCGGACTGGCATTGAAGATTCCACATATGGGCTGGAATAGTGTTACATTAAAACGCACTCATCCTGTGTTTTCCGACATCGCACCGGAGTCTGAATATTACTTTGTCCATTCCTATTATCCATCGCCATCGGATGAAACGGCGGTTTTGGGCACAACCGATTACGGCATGAGCTTTTGCTCTGTGCTGGCAGTTAAAAATCTGATCGCCATGCAGTTCCATCCGGAAAAAAGCGGCAGGCCGGGGCTGCAGATTCTGAAAAATTTCTGCTCATGGGGGGGGAAATGATTTCGAAACGAATAATTCCCTGCCTGGATGTGCGCGACGGCAAACTGACCAAAGGCGTTAAATTTAAAGGCAATATCGATATCGGCGATCCGGTGGAAGTCGCCCGTGAATACTACGAACAGGGTGCGGACGAAATTGTCTTCTATGACATCACGGCTTCATCCGACAAGCGCGACATTATGATCGATGTGGTGCGGCGCGTGGCTGAAACCATTTTTATTCCCTTTTCCGTGGGCGGCGGCATCCGCAATCTCGACGATATGCGCAGAGTCATTCTGGCCGGAGCGGAAAAAGTGAGCGTGAACTCCGCGGCTGTGCTCGAACCTAAAATTATCACGCAAGGAGCAAAAGCGTTTGGCAGTCAGTGTGTTGTGCTGGGAATGGATGTGAAAAAAGTGGATGAAAGCAGGCAAACCCCTTCGGGTTATGAAATCGTCATTGAAGGAGGCAGGAAATATACCGGCATCGACGCGCTATGGTGGGCCAAAGAAGGAGAGAACTTAGGCGCGGGTGAAATTTGCCTTAATTCCATTGACGCCGACGGCACACAGGACGGCTATGAACTCAATTTAACGGCGCTTATTTCAGACAATGTCCATATTCCGGTGATTGCCTCCGGCGGCGCTGGAACACCTGAGCATCTGGCGGATGTCCTGACAACAGGCAGGGCCGACGCGGCGCTGATTGCTTCCATGGTGCATTACCGGACATATACCATCACGCAGATTAAAAATTACCTTAGCGATCAAAAAATCAAGACCCGATTGCTATGGTAGCCGACCAATTATTATACTTGACGAAAATCCATTTGTATTCTTAGAATCAAGGGATTAAATTAGTTTACATGACGGCAAGACATTACGAGGATATATCTTAAAAAGTCAGGAGGCGTATTAAAAGTGGATGCAAAAAGATATGAGTTAAATGTCCAGTTGGCGCAGATGCTGAAAGGCGGCGTTATCATGGATGTCACCAATGTGGAACAGGCCAAATTAGCGGAAGAAGCGGGAGCTGTGGCCGTGATGGCTCTGGAACGGGTGCCGTCGGATATCCGCAAGGACGGTGGAGTTGCCAGAATGTCCGACCCGGCGATGATTGCCGAAATCAAGAAGGCTGTATCGATTCCGGTGATGGCCAAGGCGAGAATCGGTCATTTTGTGGAAGCGCAACTGCTGGAAGCCCTGCGAATCGACTACATTGACGAAAGCGAAGTCTTGACGCCGGCCGACGAAGAGTGCCATATCGATAAAACCAAATTCTCGATTCCTTTTGTGTGCGGTGCACGCAACCTGGGCGAAGCGCTAAGAAGAATTGGCGAAGGTGCGGCGATGATCCGCACCAAAGGCGAGGCGGGCACGGGAAATGTTGTCGAGGCTGTCCGTCATATGAGAGCCATGAACCGTGAAATCCGTCAACTGGCGCAAATGCCTGTGGAAGAAGTGACCGGATTTGCTAAAAATAACGGTATGCCCTATGAACTGGCGCTGAGAGTCAAAGAGCTGGGACGCCTGCCGGTGGTCAATTTTGCCGCAGGCGGCATTGCGACACCGGCCGACGCGGCACTGATGATGCAGCTTGGTTGCGATGGCGTGTTTGTGGGTTCCGGCATTTTTAAGTCTGCCGACCCGGCACTTCGCGCAAGAGCTATCGTCAAGGCCACTGCTTATTTCAATGATCCGCAAAAAGTACTGGAAGCATCGATAGGTCTGGGCGAGGCTATGCCGGGTTTGGAAATCGGGCAGATTCCGCCGGAACAGATTCTTGCCAAGCGAGGTTGGTAAAAATTGTATGTCCTTGCATTTGTTCAGACATAAACCGGATTTGATGGGCGTCCTGGATCTGCAAGGTGGCGTCCATGAGCATCTGGAGCATCTGGAAAGGCTTGGCCTTCCCTATAAACGAGTCAAGCAGGCGGAGGATTTTACCAATCTGGCTGGACTGATCATTCCCGGCGGCGAAAGCACTTGTCTGGCCAGGCTGCTAAATATTTTCGAACTGAAAGACGTCATGCTTCAACACCACCGACGCGGCATGAAAATCTGGGGCACCTGCGCGGGTGCCATCTTGCTGGCCGATAAAGTGCTTGGCGAAAAAGCCTGTCTGGGCCTCATCGATATGGAAATCGAACGTAACGGCTTCGGCAGTCAGCTCGACAGTTTCAAAAGTGAAGCAGTAATCAATGCTGTATCTAATGACCCGATTCCTTTAACGTTTATCCGCGCGCCGAAAATTATTCGTGTAGGAAAAGATGTTCATGTTCTGCTTCAAATTGACGATTATATAGCTGCGGCGGAAAGTGACAGTATCTTAGTCACTGTTTTTCATCCGGAATTAACTGGTTGTCTGGCACTACACCGGTATTTTGCTTTGAAGTGCGGACTGAATCCGGCAGCAGAAAATCGTTCAGCCGTCCATAAAAACTGGGAGAATTCGAGCTGGATGCAGCTGGCGCGCATTGCCTCGTAACTGATTTTATTGAATGATTGCGGATGATCCGGAGCGAAGGTAAGTAAAAAACAGTTTCAAAATTATACGATATTCACATGTCTTTCATTTCCATCATTGAAAATACTTTTTTTGCAAACGGTCACTACTGGGGCAGCCTCAATTCATCTTTTTACACCAATGGCTCGATACGGGCCATGAAGACGGGGATTGAATCCGCCGATCTCAACATGGTATGGAACGAAAAACCACTGATGCCGGACGACAACAAAGCGATTCCGAAGATCAAAAAAGACTTTCAGCAGGCTGGCTTACCTTTCTGGTGGTGGGTGTTTCCGCGGTCACAATCAGTAGCCACGATCGACATGTTGGAGGCGGAAGGTTTTTCGCTTGTCGAGAGTATTCCATCCATGCTTGCGGATTTGACCGGGCTTTCCGATGAAGAAACCTGTGACTCGGATGTATCCGTCATTCGCGTGAGAAATGAAGAAGAACTGAATTTTTGGGAAGAAGTTTCTTTTGCCGGCTTTGATTTTCCGCATAAAACAAAAGAACAGTATCATCGGTTCGTGAGCACACTCAATCTTAGTGCCAGCTCTCCGCAGAAATTATTTCTGGCCTGCCTCAACGGAATACCGGTAGCGACCTCTTTATTATTTCTGAACGGAAATGCCGGAGGCATCTATTTT
>CAIVDK010000023.1 GCA_903904655.1 uncultured delta proteobacterium
AGAGCGCCGTTCGCGAAGTCCTCGCCAATGTTAACAGAACACTCGACACCGTTAAATACGCTGAAAAAATAGCGCTGCTTAACTCAGCCGGCGCCATTTTCGGGCTTGACCTGATCTACGGACTCCCGGGCGATACACCCGATGGATTCAAAGAGAGCCTGAATTATGCTCTGGGTCTGCAGCCGAACCATCTCGATATTTTTCAGCTGGCTGTTATACCGGGGACTGCACTTTATGATCAGGCAGAATCCTTTTCCCTGAACTATATCCAAGATGCTCCTTACACCCTTATCTCCTCGCCGGGTTTTTCAGAATCAGCAATGGCTGAAGCCGAATGTCTGAAAAATGCCTGTGAAATTTTTTATAACCGTGGGGGTGCTGCGGGTTGGATGTTCATGGCACTGGAGACCCTGAACATTGCCCCTTCTGACTTTCTTTCAGACTTTGTAGTGCATTTATCATCATGCGAACAGCCTTTTGAGCTTACAAGAGGGGAGATTACGGCTATACAATCTTCTTTTGTCAAGGAGCAGTTCATAAGGCATAACAGAAAAAAACTCTTCCCTGTTATGGAGGATATCATAGCAGTTCACGGTGCGCTGAACCGTTCGCTTTATGCAGGGCCACTCGTTACGGCAGGGAGCAGCAGTTTTAATGATGAGACGGTGTTCTGTTTATCACCCGGAACGATTTCTCTTTCATTAAAATATGATTTCGATGAACTTATGGCAGTCGGCGAGCTTACATTTGAAGAGTTTCTTGATCACTATTCTACACAGAAAACATACCTGGTTGTTTATAATTATGATGGCGCTGTTAAAACACTGACAATAGATCGCACTTTAAGCAGACTGCTGGATTCATTTACAGGCACCGCTTCACTTAAGGAAGTCTGCGGAAAGGAAGATATAAAAGCCCGGAAGAAAATTTATGAATTTCTTGAGTTTGCAGTAGAAGAACAGATGATCCATCCTATTTAAAATGCCTAACGAAGAGTAAACTGGAAAATCCGGCACAAAGCAGGCCGCCCACAGACCAGACGCCGATGCCGATGGCTGTGGGAGCGAGATAGAAGGTGGCCGCACCTACGGCCGGACCGACAAAAAGGCCCACCCCGATCATCGCTTCATGAAAACCGGCATTGGAACCATGATTCTCTGTCACGTTCATGGAATAGTAGAGGGATGAGTAATAGATGAGTCCAATCGTCAGGCCGAAGCCAACTTGCGCGACCAAAAGTAATCCGATCGATGGCGACATGAGCAATCCGAAAAAGCAGACGATCATCAGCAGAAAAGACCCCGCCAGCCACCGAAAACGGTAATGCCAACCCGTCCATCGCCAAAAAGCCGCAAAAGCAGCCAGCCTGGCAAACATCCAGAGGGAACAGACAATGCCTGCCATGCCCGTGGAAAGGGAAAGTTTTTCCGCAAGAGAGGGAATAAGCGGGATGACGGTGTTGATCGCCACATAAGAAAAAGGGCTGGCGATCCAGGCCATCCGCAAAAACCTTTTGGCGTCAGCTTCGCAGACCGCTGAGGTTAGTTTCTCCTCATGACATGGACGATCCTTTTCTTTTTTCAGCAATCTTGCGGCACACGGCAGTAGGGCAAGCTCGACGGCCGTAAGGCTTAGGGGAAGCCAGAACAAGCTGGCCATGCCCAATTTCTCAATCAAGATACCCGCCGTAAAGTACCCTACCGCAGCGCCTGCAGCCCAGGTGACATTATAGATGCCAACCATCTTTGCGAGCGACGCGCCAGACCTTTCACTGATCAGCGCTTCCAGTGCCGGCCAGATAAAACAAATCCCCACTGTCCACAAACAAAACACCATGATCTGCGCCGTTGAGGTCGTTACTACCATGCCCAGGGTAAGGGACAAAATGATGCTGCAGCAGCCAATGTAAATCAACCTGATGCATCCATAGCGCTGGGCTAACTTGCCGCCCTGCCAGGCTGCGATAATATAGACAAAGCCACCGAGTGCCGCCGTCAGCAGATTTTCCACCTCACCGAAGCCGAATGTACTCCTAAGGTAAAAAAAGAGAAAATTGGAATAGTAAACGGCGGCGTAACAATTGATTAACTCGATGAGATAAAATAAGACCTTTGCCGGACTGATCATTATCACCTTTCAAAAATGGAATTAGTGCAGGCATAGAACCAACGACACTATCACGCGCTCCTCTTTGCTCGCGTGCCCCCTGAAGATTTTCAGGTTATTCAGGGTAAAAGAGGATTTAGTGGAAATTAATAAATAATAGAAGTCTCGACTCTATTTCCTATTCCACAGGCGTAGGAACAGTTTAACGCGGTTATTTCTTCAGGTTGCGGAAATTTGGTTTTCGCTTCTCTATGAATGCCATCATAGCCTCGATACTTGCCGGACCACCGGCCAGTCTGTCCATGGCCTCCCGTTCAACCTTCAGGGCAGTTTCGATACCCACTTTATGCGCCATTTTGAGGCACCTTTTCGTTTCCAGCAAGGAAGTCAAGGGCCACTGCGCTATTTCAGCGGCTTTCGCCATCGCGTTTTGCAAAAGCTCATCATTCTTGAACTTGCGGGAGGCTATTCTCGTTTCCAGAGCCTTATCGGCGTCAATCCATTCCGTGGTCATAAGGAGCTCGGCCGCACGCTGCGGCCCGATGAGCGCCGGCAACATATAACTGCTCGCGAATTCAGGAGCCATTCCCAGGCTATTGAAGGGAAGACGCATGCGCAAACTTTCACCGACATAGAGTACATCGGTATGAAATAAAATGGTTGCGCCTCCCCCGACGGCAACCCCTTTGGCCGCGCCAACAAGCGGTTTATCAAAGTCAACAACCGCACGTTCCGTAATTCTATAAGCTTGCAGGGCGCCGGGAACTCCGGCATCCCTCAAGTCCTGGCCCGCCGAGAAATCACTGCCTGCACCGGTAATGACGACTACATTAACATCATCGTTTACACGGGCTGCATCCAGCTCTGCGGCAAA
>CAIVDK010000024.1 GCA_903904655.1 uncultured delta proteobacterium
GACTTCTTTGTATAAAGTTTCAAGCAGTCTTGTGGTCACATTATCCTCGTTGTAATATCTCGAGTAATAAGATTTAAATTCGGGATAACGTTTTGCAACTATGTTTAAATGATAGAGGTTCTCGTGGCCAGTCCTGCTATTTCTATCATAAACATAAAATACCTGTGCAAGGACTTCTAAAGGTTGCGATACAGGAATTGTTTTCAGCTTATGTCTTTCTAATTTCTCATTTGTCAAAGGATCAAGGATAACATATCCCATATCTATAGAACCGGTAATAGTACCACTAATTTTTTTAAAGTAGTATGTGTTCAGCTTCTCGGCATAAGCATCCAAAACCTCCGTTCTATCTTCAGAAAAACTTAAATCAAGAGTAATGGTTGGTTCAATTAAGAATGAACATCTCTCTCGTTCCGGATAAGTCATTTCCTGATATGATGCAAAAGGACCAGACACTTTATTCCCTTTATTAATAAGTATTTTTTCTATAGCATTTGATATTTCCCTTCGGAATGGAACAAATAATCTTTTTTGGTCTTCACCATCGTATAGCCAGGATTTCTCATTTCCTTGCTTGAAAGTACTATGTATTACACCGATTGTGTATCCAGAAGAAGTTGGACTTTTGGGTCCAACTTGATATGAATAATCTGGGTTATATTTCGGTTGAAACATCGTATCTATTTTCACTGATGGTCCATGGCATGATACAACAAAAAATAATATTGGTAATAATATCCATCTTTTATTCATACATTTGCCCCCCATTTTAAAACATATTCCTGTATCCCAGGTTAACATATTACGTGAAAAACAAAAATCGATCTTCGCTTGGTAACAATTAAAATTGATAAGAACTTGCTTTTTCCGTGAGGCAGTATAGAAAGCGCGTTCTTGTATGTCAAGAAAAAATTGGCCACATTAATTTTGTGTGAGAGTTATATCGCAAAAAACAGTCGGACGGCAGCTGGAAGATCGCCCGGGATATCTGGAACGAAGCGGTGAACCCCTGAGCGGGTAAAGATAAGCCTGTCCGAATTAATTCTACTTTAAAATTGGTCTGCGGTCAAACCAGGGCCGAGCCCGCTCCAATTGGCCGGCCAGTTGAAACAATAGCGACTCCTCTCCGAAACGTCCGATAAATTGCACGCCGCAGGGCAGTCCTTCCCGGCTCCAGTGGAGCGGCACCGACATGGCCGGCTGGCCAGTCAGATTGGCCAGTTGGGTAAAAGGCATTTTAGCAAGGCCTTTGGTGGCCATCATATCGGCAATGCCTGTTGCCTTGAGCAGCTTGCCCATATTCATGGAGTTAATGATCTTCAAAAAGAGCTGTTCAGCGGGTTTCTGCTGAAATTCACCAATTTGCGGCGGAAGGGAGGCAATGGTGGGCGTCAGATAAAGATCATAGGTTTCGTGAAATTTCGCCATCTGCCGCGAGAAGGTGTTCCACTGGCGTATGGCAAGGACGAAATCACCCGCTGAAAAAGACTGCCCCAGCAGGTTTAACGCCCAGGTGGCTTCTTCGGTGTCATGATGATTGAGCGGCCTGCCGACGACGCTTTTCAGCTCCTCGATGTCCGCCGCGACTTCGCCGAAGTACATCATCATGTAGCTTTTGCCCAAAGCTTCTCCGTCAATGCCGGGCTCGGCTTCTTCCACAATATGCCCGAGACTTTCCAAAAGCTTTGCCGTGTTGAGAACGGCTTCTACGCATTCGGGATGAACATCGGCTTTTAAGGGCGATTGGACCGTGAAAGCGATTTTCAATCGGGATGGGTCTTGCTTTGTGTCTTCCAGAAAAGGCCGCTTTGGCGCGGGGATAACGTAGGGCGAGCCGCGGTCCGCACCATTGGTCACATCCAGCAGGGCTGCCGAGTCGCGCACTGAACGAGTGAGTACGCCTTCCACCACTGCCCCCTGCCAGATTTCTCCCGATTCGGGCCCAAGCGGATTGCGGCCGCGCGTGACTTTCATGCCGAACAACGCGCAGCACGATGCGGGAATACGGATCGATCCACCCCCGTCGCCGCCGGAGGCCATGGGCACAATGCCCGAAGAGACAGCCGCTCCCGATCCGCCGCTGGAACCGCCGGGCGTATGATCGAGATTCCAGGGATTGCGTGTCGGGCCGTGCAGTTCCGGTTCGGTAACACCCATCAGACCGAATTCCGGCGTGTTGGTTTTTCCCAGAACGATGAGCCCTGCGGCTCTGTGGCGTCTCGCCATTTCACTGTCCTCAGTCGGCACATAATTGCGGCAGGATTTGCTGCCCTTGTTCATCGGGATGCCCGCGATGGCGGAGACGAGGTCCTTGCATAAAAAGGGTACTCCGGTAAATGGCCCCTGCGGAATCAAGCCGGCGGCCGCTGCGCGCGCTGCATTATCCATGCGGTAAATGACCGCGTTGATCTTCGGGTTTATGCCGTCGATGCGCGTGATCGCTTCTTCACACAATTCCGACGCGGTGACTTCTTTTTTTCTGACCAGTTCGGCCAGCCCCAGACCATCGTATTTTTCATATTCGGTGAATCGTGACATATTGCACCTCCTGCGGACAATGGATGATAAAAATCTGACTATCAGATTTCTTCGGTCAATTTTTCGATGAGTGTTTTACGGTCGGGATGTTGCAAAATCAGTGTTTGGCGATCGCCCGATTCGTAGTCGTTGTAGTCGAATCCCGGACACATTGTCGCGCCCATCAAGGCGAATGTGCCGCCGGCGGTAAGATACGCGCCCTGCCAGCAACCGCGCGGAACGAGCGCCTGGACAAGCTGCCCGTTTTGAATATCCTGTCCCAGCGTGAGCATATCCGATGTGCCGTCGGGATAAAGTAAAAGGAGGTTTACCGGCGCTCCCAGATAAAAGTGAAATAGTTCATCGGTCGTCAACCGGTGCATCCGCGAGCCGCTTTCGGGTGTCAGCAGATAGTAGATTGCCGAGCCCAGAGAATGCGGTCCGTCGTAGCGCCTCGGAAGCGCCGTGGCCGACAGAATGTCCGACGAGCGATAGGACGATCTGAAAAACCCGCCTTCTTCCTGAAGGGATTCCAGCCCGAAGAGATCAATGATTTCCTGCGCTGTCATTTTTACCTCTAAGCGGTTTTATCTTTTTCACTCAGGAACAACTGTTCAACGCGGCGGAAGTCGATTTTGCCGGTGGCGGTTTGGGTGATGGATGAAACAATCTTAATGCGTCGGGGCATGGCGTAAGGTTCGAGTTTTTCCAAAATCATTTTTTTGAGCTGCATTTCAGTGAGCTCGCAGGCAACCAGTGCGGCAATCACGCTTTCGCGGCCCTTTTCAGCGGGGAGCGCAATGACGACTGCGTCGCGCACGGTGGGTAACGTCTGAATTTTGTTCTGGACATCCAGAAGATCGACTCGTTTACCGGCAACCTTGACAATGCCGTCGGCGCGCCCCAGCAGAATAAAACGGTCGTTTTTGTCCGGCTCTACTTCGTCGCCGGTCACGCAAAAGCCATCGGTGTCCATTTCCATTTCTCGAGACACAAAATTGGAACGCACGGCCAATCGCTTACCGGACAGTCGCCAAGATACCACATCGGCGGGCTTCCAGCTGTTCGTGTTTTCTCTGATGCTGCGCGAGGCGATGCCTCCCGTTTCAGTCGAACCATAGATTTCCATAATGCCCAGGCCGGTTTTTTTCAGGAAATGTGTCGCGTCGGAGCGGTTTAAAACGCCGGAAGAAGAAAATGCGATTTTGAGCGACGGCGTGGACAGATTCTCGACTTTTAAAGAGCGGTAGTGAATCGGAACGCTGACCAGCACGGTGGCTTTGTGCCGGTTGATGGTGGAGATGATTTCCTGCGGGAAGGTGTATATTTCCGGCATGACCCTGGCATGGGCCAGAAAAGGCGTTAGAATGGAAAACAGCAGGCCGTAAATGTGATAAGGTGGAACGGTCGATATAAACAGATCTTTGGGCGTCAGATCAAATTTATCTTTTATGTACAAGGCCTCCGCCAGTAAATTGCGGGGCGATTTTGACCAGACTCTGGGTTTGCCGGTTGAGCCGCCGGTAAAAAGGCTCAAAAAAGGCTCGTCAGGATTGCGCATGCTTTCTGGATTTAAATCGTCGGGGTTTCCAGCTATCGGTGTGATGATTTCCACGCCGGGCATTTCTTCGGGATGATCGGCGATGGCGGTGTCGAAACCAACCGCGTCATACATTTCCATCAGGGCGTGCGTAGAAAACGAATGAGGCAGGATCAGTTTGCAGGCACCCGCAAGCGAGGCCAGAACGGAAGCGGCGACCACAGCTTTATTTTCCGTGCACAGACACACTGATTTTTCTGCGCCGCGCCTGGTTAATGTTTTTTTTAACCCGGCGGCCAGCTCAAAAATTTCACCGTAGGTATATCCGGAATACGTGAACTCTTTCCGGCAGAGCGTTTTAGACGGAACCAGAATTTTCTTATAAGCAGTGATGAAATGGTCTTTTTCTTCGATGGCCATAATGATTTTAATTTATAAAATGCTTTTTTGACTCTCTCCGGGTCATATTCCCCGTAGTTTGTTGCAGGGTGGTTCATTATCTATAAGAAATAAGGAAAAAAAGCAATGTTGGTTTTTTAAGGAAACCCTTGTCCGAGTCTCCGGTTATGTGATGCAGGAGCAGTCATAATGTTTTTTGTTGACTTCTGAACCATTTTCTCATTAATTTGGGAAAAAAGAGGGAACAAGCCGATGATCGATATCGAATCGTTGATTCCGCATCGTGAACCGATCAGAATCATCACGGACGTCATAGAACTAAAGGATAATTCCGGCATTGCCGCCGCTGTGGTCAATGAACGCTGGCCTCTTTGCGACGGCCAGGCGGTTCATTCGCTTATTTTAGTTGAAGCAATTGCCCAGACTGCCGCCCTGGTGGAAGGGTACAAACGAAAGAAAGAAGGCAAAGATAGTGCTAAAGGTTGGCTGGTCGGTATCAAGTCCGCAGAATTTAAAAAGGATTTCATCCCTCTGGGCACACGTATCACGGTAGTTGTCAGAAGTTTATACGCGTTAGATGAATATGGTGTGATCGAAGGCGAAGTGAAATCCGGTGACGATATCCTGCTTACGGCGATACTTCAGGCCATACGCCTGAATCATGATGTATCGTGAAATGAAATAAGGAGATCATTAAGATCATGGGTGAAAAAAAGATAGCTATTGTGACGGGGGCCAGCCGGGGTATCGGCCGCGCGACGGCGGTGGAGCTGGCCAGAACCGGTTACTATGTCGTGATCAACTACAACGCCAGCGAGGCGGCGGCGGCTGAAACGCTGGCGCAGGTTCAAGCCGTGGGGCAGGCGGGTGAAATACGAAGATTCGACGTGGCCAACGCTGAAGAAGTGAAAGAAGCGCTGGCGAAAGTTGTTGAGGAGCATAAAAGAATTGATGTCCTGGTCAATAACGCCGGCATCACCGCCGACGGTCTCTTTATGCTGATGGGAGAAGACGAGTGGCACCGTGTTATTAATACAACACTCAATGGGTTTTTTAATGTAACAAAGCCCGTCTTGCGCGAAATGGTCAGGAAGAAACGCGGCGCGATTGTCTCTGTTTCTTCCATCTCGGCCATGATCCCCAACCGCGGCCAGGCGAATTACGCGGCGGCCAAGGCCGGGGTCAACGCCGC
>CAIVDK010000025.1 GCA_903904655.1 uncultured delta proteobacterium
AAAAAATAAGGGTGGCCAGGCATCACTTTCTTTCACTTAATTCCAGAAGAATGCCGCCGGTAGATTTGGGATGGACAAAAGCAATTCTTGCGCCTCCTGCGCCGTAGCGGGGTTTTTCGTCAATAAGACGAACACCTTTTGCTTTGAGTTCCGCAAGCGCCGCCTCCAGGTCATCGACCCTCAAGGCAAGATGCTGCATTCCTTCACCGTTTTTTTCTATATAGCGGGCGATCGGCCCATCCGGGGCAGTTGATTCCAATAGTTCTACTTCCGAGTCTCCCACCGGGAAGAAGGCAACCTTTACTTTCTGCTCGGCTACTTCCTCCGTCCCTGTCGACTTTATTCCCAGAAGCTCATAGAGCTTAGAACTCTCAGCCAAACTCTTCACCGCAATTCCGATATGATCAATCTTTAATATTTTCATTTATTCCGTCTCCCAATATATTTTCCATCAGCCTTTTTCTCAAAACCTCTGCCCTTTCAGACACTCCAAGACTTTGTCGGCAGCCGTTGTCGGCGGTACTGACCCTTTTTCAACTTCCTGCATCAATTCCTTCAACAGTGCTGCTGCCGGGCTTTCGTAAAACCACTGCTGCACCCCCTCGCGCACTAGAAATAATAGCCAATCCCTATCCTGCTCATGCCGCTTTACTTGCAACTCTCCGCTCCCGGTCAGTTTATCGCGATGCTCGAGAATAGTTTTATGAATATTTTCCAAGCCGGCCATCGTGATCGCGCTACATGTGACTACGGGCGGCGTCCAGTTGCGGTAGCGCGAAGAAAGCAGATGAAAAGCCATTTCATACTGACGCCTCGCCAGCTCCGCACGTTCGATGTTATCGCCATCCGCCTTGTTCACCGCGATGGCATCGGCCAATTCCAAAACGCCTTTTTTTATACCTTGAAGTTCGTCACCGCCTCCGGCAATCATCAGCACCAGAAAGAAATCAACCATCGAGGCAACCGATACTTCCGACTGACCGACGCCGACTGTCTCCACCATCACCACATCAAACCCGGCGGCTTCGCACAAAAGCAGCGTTTCCCTAGTCTTGCGGGCAACACCACCCAATGTTTTTCCTGATGGGGAAGGACGAATAAACGCCATCTCATTAACGGCCAGTTTTTCCATGCGAGTTTTATCCGCAAGGATCGAGCCGCCTGTTTTTGGCGAGCTGGGATCAACAGCCAGAACCGCGACAGAGAAACCTTTCTGGATCAACATCATCCCGAAACTTTCAATGAATGTGCTTTTGCCCGCACCCGGCAGACCTGTGATTCCCAAACGCAGAGCTTTTCCTGTCCGGGGCAACAACGCGTCGAGTATCTGCCGCGCGGATTCCTGATCGGCAGGCAATGTGCTTTCAATCAAAGTAATCGTCTTTGCCAGCATCCGCCGGTCACGGTTTATAACTCCAGAAATATAGCTTTGAGCACCAGGCTTTTTCATCGGTTATGTACCTTGAATGTATTTCCCCTCGAGCAGCAGCAAAACTTTATCTGCGGAGTGTGTAATGGCTGTGCCCGGCCCGAAGATGCCTTGTACACCTTTGGCATGCAGGAAGTCATAATCGGCAGGCGGGATGACACCGCCAACGATGACTATA
>CAIVDK010000026.1 GCA_903904655.1 uncultured delta proteobacterium
CCGAAAATGTTCACCACGTTTTCCATCACCTCTTCCATGGAAAAAGGAGCGCTTTCGAGGGTGAGCTTTCCTGCATTGATCCTCGAAATGTCCAGGATATCATTGAGGATGGCAAGCAGCGCCTTGCCGCTCGTCCGGATCTTCTCCGCGTAGTTACGCTGTTTGTCCGTAAGGGAGGTGCCCAAAAGCAACTCCGTCATGCCCAGCATCCCGCTCATCGGCGTCCGAATCTCATGGCTCATGTTGGCCAGAAACGTACTCTTTGCAAGGTTGGCCGTCTCGGATTTAATCGATAAATCCTGCGCCAGGGAAGTCGATTCCTTCAGTTGCGCTGTCCGCTCCGCCACCCGCTGTTCAAGCAGGGTGAGGGACTCCTGCTGGGCCGCCTCAGCACGCTTGCGGTCGGTAACGTTTCGGTGAAAAACCTGAACGTAGGTTCCCCCTTTGGTATCGATTCGACTGGCCGATACTTCTAGCGGAAACACATGACCGTCCTTGTGATAGTGCTCCACTTCAAACATCAATGCATTCCCGGCCAAAATCCGCTCCATCCTTTCGGGTACCAGTTGGGCGGTTGCGGGTGTATCCAAATCCCTTAGGCTCATGTGCAGCATTTCATCTGTGCTGTAACCGTGCATCTGGGCAAATGATTCGTTGACCTCTACCAGCTTGCCGTCGGGGGCTATTAGAAGCATCGCGTCAGCAGCCCGGGAAAACAGGGTCCGATAACGCTCCTCACTCTGCGACAGCGTCTCCTCCGCCTGCTTGCGGGCGGTGATGTCGTTCACTATGACATAGCTCAAAGGAGCACCGTCGGTGTCCTGCGCGCTACTTATCGCCAGATGCCCCCATAAGAGTGCGCCGTCCTGCTTCACCATCCGCAGCTCGCAAGCCTTTGCTTCACCGGTTTTAAAGAGCTGTTTCGAGTGTCGGTAGAAAACGTCAGCGTCTTCGGAAAAGATGAAGCGGGAGAACGGCTGTTTGATCAGCGTATCCCGGGTCATGCCTAGTGTAGAGGTAATTGAGAGGTTGGCTTCCAGGATTATCCCCTTCTCGCTAAGGGTGCAATAACCCACCGGCGCCAGGTCATAGAGTTCAAAGTACCGATCGTGCGCAACTTCCAGTTCGTACTGCCTCTTTTGCAGCTCCTCATTCTGTAGCTCCAGTTCAATCTGATGGATTTGCAGCTCCTGGAGTACGCGGGACATTTCGGGTGTCGAAGCGTCGATGACTTCCAGCAGCGGGTCTGCTTCTCTGTGGATCAGGTCTTCGGCCTGCCGGCGCAAATCCGTTTTCTGCTTTGGATGGGTTTCCTTCTCAACCATTAATTTATGCCTTAATCATTTAGAGTTGTTCACCAACCCAGAGATGCGGAGCAGTTCATTGGCTTTACGAAGCGCCTCTTCCGTCTGCTTTTGTTCGGTAATATTGCGAATGGCAACAAGAATAGCCGGTAGTCCATCGTATAAAATTGATGTGTCCTGAGCTTCGCCATCGATTATCGTTCCATCGAGCTTGATGTATTTCAGCTCGATTTTCGGCATGCTGGCGCCCTCATTGGTCATCTCCTGCACCCGTGCCAGCACGGTTTGATGATAATCCGGATGAACCCGATCGAGGATAGGGCCGTAAAGCAGGTCTTTCAGAGACGTTGCGCCAAACATCTTAATGGCTTCCGTATTGGCATAAATTATCTTGCTGCTCCTATGAACGACGATCGCGTTGGGTGACCACGCCAGCATGAACCGATAACGTTCTTCGCGGGCACTCATCTTCATCACGGTCTTTTTCATTTCCGTGATGTCCACAAAGGTGATCACGACGCCCTCAATCATGTTCGACGTCGTGCGGTAGGGTATCAGGCGCATCGCGTACCACTTTCCTTCCTTGGTCTGCACGTCCACCTCTTTGGCAATCAGGTTTTCCAGCACCTCCTGCACGTCTTCCACCAGGCTGTCGTAGTCCACCAGGTTGGAGACGATGTGAGCAACGGGGCGCCCCACATCGGAGAGGATCAGGTTGATAATCCGGGTGGCGGTGGGGGTAAAGCGCATGATGCGCAGTTGATAATCCACAAAGACGGTGGCGATGCCCGTACCGGACAGGAGATTATTCATGTCGTCATTGACTCGCGACAAATCGGACACCTTGGTTTGCAGCTCGTTGTTGACCGTGGCCAGCTCTTCATTGACCGATTGCAGTTCTTCTTTCGAGGTCTCCAGCTCCTCGTTGGTGGATTGCAGCTCTTCGTTGACCGACTGCATCTCCTCGTTCGAAGATTTTAGTTCCTCATTGGAGGTCTCCAGTTCTTCATTGGCGGTCTGGAGGTACTCCTCCTTGGCCCGCAATTGCTGCTGGAGATCTAGAATGCGGGCATTGGTGTCGCTTTGCCCTGCCAAAGAGCCCATTTCTGCAAAGTCGAAAAGCGGCTCTGTCTCGGAGCTCTCTGGGGCTTCTCTAAAGGCTGGCGTGAGAGACGCTTCATCCAGGATGATCAGATATAGAAGGATCTCAGTCGTTTCGATCGGGTGGATGGTCAGGTTGACCATCGTGAAGTCGCCGTTGGTTTTGACGCGCAGCCCCTGGTGACGCACGGTATCTTTTAGCCTCGTGGCTTTGTGCAGGGCGACGGTCAATTCTTGCCGCAACCCTTCGCGGGCCATCTTCAGAATGTTGCTGACGCCAGCCTCACCCAGAGGCGGCTCAAGGTACTTTCCGGTGCGCCCGTGGAAGTAGAGAATGTCGCCATTGTTGTTGACGAGCACACCGGACGGTGACGCCTTCTGCAAGAGTGCCTTTTCGGTCAACTCGCGCAGCGGCAGTCTTACGGAGAGTTGCAGCTTTTCGTTAGGCCACGGGAGCGCCACATCAATCGCCGTCATGGGCGGCAGAAAAACCCCGGGGATATCACGCCTTATGTTGAGAAAATCGTCTTTGCGTTGATACACCTTTGATTTGCGGTCCAGTGGGGAAAATAGATCGGCGAAATCCCCTATGGTCTCCGAGGTGCCCAGAAAGAGAAACCCACCCGTGTTCAGAGTGTAATGGAACAGGGGGATAAGCTTTTTCTGCAGGTCCCCGCCCATATAGATCAGAAGGTTGCGACAACTGATCATGTCGAGCTTGGAGAACGGCGGGTCCTTGATTACGTTCTGCTCGGAAAAGACCAGCATGTCGCGGATGCCTTTGTGGATTCGATACGCGGTTTTGTCGGACTCGATCGTAAAAAAGCGCGCCAGTCGCACAGCTGAAATATCGGCGGTAATGCTGGCCGGATAAAGGCCGTGCCGGGCCGTGGCAATGGCCTGGCTGTCAATGTCGGTGGCGAAGATCTGCACCTTGAAACTTTGCCTCATGGCCTCCTGGTGCTCGGCGAGTAAAATGGCGATCGAATAGGCCTCCTCGCCGGTGGAACAGCCCGGCACCCAGATGCGGATCACCGTGTCTGCGGATTTGCCGGCCAAGAGCTTCGGGATAATCTGATCTTCGAGCACCTTGAATGCATCCGGGTCGCGAAAGAAATTGGTCACGCCGATTAACATGTCGCGAAAGAGAACGTCCACTTCCGCCGGTGTCTGCTGCAGATACTTGACGTACTCTTCAATCGTTTTGATCTGGTGGACGGCCAGTCGTCGCTCAATCCGGCGCTGGATCGTTGTCGGTTTGTACCGGGAAAAGTCGTGGCCGGTCTGGTTGCGCAGCAGGACGAAAATCTTCTTCAGCGTGCCTTCTGCCGTTGGCGATTGGCTGATGCCGGTCTTGGACGGTCTGCCGAAGGCATGAGCGGCGTAGGCGATAAGCTGACTTGCCATCTCGACCGGCGGCAGCTCGTAGTCCACTAAGCCGGTACTGATTGCGCTTCGCGGCATGCCGTCGTACTCGGCGGTTTCGGGGGTCTGGGCCATGGCCATGCCACCTTCACCCTTGATCGCCCGGAGACCCAGGGTGCCGTCACTACCGGTGCCGGAAAGGATGATGCAGATGGCCCGCTCGTGCTGGTCTTGAGCCAGGGATCGGAAGAAAAAGTCGATCGGCAGGCGCTGCCCGCGAGGGGCGGAGGGCTCCATCAATTGGAGGGTGCCGTTCAGGAATGCCATGTCGCGGTTGGGCGGGATGATATAGGCGCAGTTGGGTTGGACGGCCATCCCGTCCGTGACCTCGGAGACCTGCATGCGGGTATAGCGCTGAATGAGATCGGTGAGGATGCTCTTGTGGTCCGGGGCCAGATGCTGGACGAGGACAAAGGCCATGCCGGGATCGACGTCGGCAGGCATGCCGGAAAAGAAGGCTTCGAAAGCAGCCAGCCCTCCGGCCGATGCGCCGATGCCGACGATGGGGAAACCCGCCTGCGCAGAGGGCAAATCGACTGCCTCCACCGGGGTCGAATCCAAATTGTCCGATGGGGTCGAAATAGAGGCATTGGGCAGTTGTCCGTCAGACGGAGAATTTTCTTGTTTCAACTGCTTGGTCTTTGTTTTTTTCATCTCGTTCCTCCTATGATCCATTATATAACACCGTCTCGCCTCAGTTTTTCCAGATGCTCCTCCGAAAGTCCGAGCAGTTCTCCGTAAACTTCTCCGTTGTGCTGGCCGAGCAGTGGCGCGGCCTTGTATTCATAATCATTTTTTGACAATCGAATCGGGCAGCCGGCCATTCTGAATTTACCCCTATGGGGATGGTCGAACTCCACAATCATTCCCCGTTGATTGAAGTGAGGATCGTTCAGAACTTCTTTTGTATCGAGAACCGGCGCTGCAGGGATGCCCATCTCGGCCAGGGTCTTGAAGACCTCCATTTTATCCCTGGTTGCCGTCCACCCCTCGAGGGCCTCCTTGATTTCACTGTATCGCTCAATGCGGGTCCGGATGTTGTTCTTGAGCTCGTCCGTAATCATGTCTTTCCGTCCCACGGCGGTCATGGCCATTTCATACTGTTTGGGCGTCAGGAGATTGATGAAAGCATAGTCATTGGGTCCGTCTCCCTTGCATTTCAAGGCTTCCGCATAAGCCTGCCGAGGCGCCGGCTCGCCGTCATCCAGGGGATGGATTGCCGTGGGAACCCGATTCAGATTGATAACGGCATCAGCCATGGACTGCTCAACGACCTGGCCTTCGCCGGTTTTCTGCGCGTGGATATAGGCGGCCAGGATGCCGATGGCCATGTGCAGGCCCGCGCCCGTGTCGCCGATCGTGGGGCCGGGGCCCAGGGGAGGTGTCGTGGACAGTCCTGTGTTGCTGAAGGCGCCACCGACAGCCTTGGCACAGGAATCCATGGAGAGATAATGGCTGTAGGGTCCGCCCTTGCCGTATCCCGAGTTTTCCGCGTAGATGATCTTCGGGTTGATGCCCGAGAGGACGGCATAGCCAATGCCCAGCTTTTCCATAACGCCGGGGCCGAAGTTGCTCACGACGACATCGGCTGTCTTGACCATTTCTTTGAACATGGCCAAACCCTGAGACGACTTGAGGTTCAGCGTGATGTCGCGCTTGTTGGCGTTCAGGGAGAGAAAATACCACGCATCGAGACCCCGCTTGGCATCTTCGTCACTGATGATAAATGTCCTGGCGACTTCCCCCGTGCCGGGCGTCTCAATTTTGATGACATCCGCCCCCAGGAATGCCAGCTGCAACGTGCATGCCGGGCCTGCTTCCCACTGGGTTAAATCGATAATTCTTATTCCTTCCAATACTTTTGCCATATTTGCTCAAAAACCCTCCTTTTTAAAATGGTTTACAAGCTGATATCATTTGTAAGATAAATACATCAATTCTCTAAGAAATCAACCTTTTTTTTAGTCCTTAATTGACTTTTACGAGACCATCTTGATTTATTTCTCAATCAGCCGCTTCGGTCTTGTCTTAATCATTTCCTTTTTCCTCCGTTTTTTCCATAATATCTTTGAATTCTTCGTTCAGGATGTCGAGGGCGTCCGCAAGGTGGAGGCGCTGGACCAGGCGGTTCAACTCCGCCAGGATGGCTTCATGCTTTTTGGACCATCGCCTTCCCAGGAGCTTCTCCATGACTTCCTTACAGGGAATGGGCTCCTCACTCTCCAGAGCCTTCCGTAGCGGCTCCAAAAGTAGACGCAGTTCAGCCACATCCCCCGACCGCATTTCGGGCCGTCTGGCTGGCTTGACGTCCGGTTCCACGGTCAGGATGTTCCCGATCGCCGTGAGCAGCGCTTCGTGCCGGTCGATAAACAACCGCAGGGGTTCTCCCAGCGAAAAGGGAATGCAACTGCCCACCGCACCACAGGCCTTTTCCAGCTCCGCTGCGGCCTCGGCAAGGTCTATGCCGCCGAGATTTCCGGCAACCCCCCGAACGGCGTGGACAAGTTCAACCGCCTCATTAGGAAGATTGGCCCGCAGGTTCTCCAGCAGATGCGCCGTCGTTTCCCCGTGCTCGACGATGAAATCGCGAAGAAGTTTCAAATAGAGCGCCCGGTTGCCGCCCAGGCGGTTCAGGCCCGCTTTCACATCCAGGCCCGGCACCTGCGGGATGGATACACGATCCGGCTCTTCGGCGGCGGAAACGTATTTCCCCTGCGGGATCCATCGCCTCAGCGCCGCGGCCAGTTCGCTGGGATCGAACGGCTTGGTGATGTGATCGTTCATCCCGGCTGCCAGGCTCTTTTCCCGATCGCCGGCCATGGCGTGCGCCGTCATGGCGAGGATGGGCAGGCGGGCAACGCCCTCCCGCCCCAGTTTGCGAATTTCCCGGGTGGCCGCAATACCGTCCATCTCCGGCATCTGGATGTCCATGAACAGGATGTCGTAGTCCTGCTTTCGAACCATTTCCACGGCCTCCCGGCCGTTTACGGCAATGTCCGCCTCGATCCCCGACTGCCGCAGCATCTCGACGATGATTTCCCGGTTGATCTCGTGATCCTCCGCCACCAGCGACCGGACGCCGGTGAACCGATCCCGGGGCGTCCGGGGTTTCACCGGCACATTTTCCTCCGAGACACCGAAGGCCGACTGGATCTTTCGGAACAGAAGCGACGGGGGGAATACGGGCTTGGTGATAAACGCCGATATGTCCACGTCCACGTCCGCGGTGAACCTCGCCTCCATCTTGTCGTAAGCCGTTACGAGGAACAGCTTCGGCTGGCGTGTGAGTGATTCCTTACGGATTCGTCCCGCCGTCTCGATACCGTCCATGAGCGGCATCCGCCAGTCCAGCAGGCACAGTGCGAAGGGGGCATGCTTCGCCTCGGCTTCGCGCAGGGCGGTCAAGGCCTCCTCGCCGGAGGCGACGGCTTCCACCTGGAACGTCCACGAAGCCAGAAGCTCGGCTAAGGACTGGCGAGCGAACGGGTTGTC
>CAIVDK010000027.1 GCA_903904655.1 uncultured delta proteobacterium
AATGGTTGAAAAGTATTGGAATGAAATACCACAACATTTCACCCATGTTACGTTGGATGAACATGCCGTAATGCCCAATCATTTTCACGGCATCATTTTTATCGTAGGGGCGGGGTCATCCCGCCCTGTTCAACCGGGGTCCTCCCGTCTCATGTTATTGGATAAATGGGAAGATTGCGGGAAAGAAGGACGCGAAGACCGCGCCCCGACGGTCGGTAATATTGTGGCGTATTTTAAATATCAATCGACGAAGCATATTAATGTTATGCGTAATGGCGGATTTCAAAAATTATGGCAACGCAATTATTACGAACGTGTAATACGCAATGAAAAAGAATTGTTTGAGACGCGGCAATATATTATAAACAATCCCATGAATTGGGAATTAGATGAAAATTATCGTAGGGGCGGGGTTATCCCGCCCTGATCAACCAGGGTTATCCCGCCCTGATATTGAATAAAGGGCGAAAAGATTGGGCGCGAAGACCGCGAAAAGATTGGGCGCGAAGACCGCGAAAAGATTGGGCGCGAAGACCGCGCCCCTACAGAAGGAGCAGGATGAAAAAAATATCTATAATTTTACTTGCGGCGGTTTTATTGTTTTCTTTTATGCCTTCAGTACAGGCGCAGGAATACGGAAAGATTCGCGCGCTCCAGCAAAGGGCGGCTTATGTGACCAAGCAAAAGAATGATTTTGTCGTCCGGGTTCTAACGTCCTACAAAATCCTTCACGAGATCAATGGGCAGGGCGCCGTGGTTCGTATCAACATGGATAACAAATGGATGGACATAACGGCTATTGAAATTGTTCCTGTGCTCAAAGAATACCCTGACAAAAGCCGAGAGGTCACCGCGCATGAATTGTTTTTCTTTACGGCTGATGGAATTCTGGATGTTATTTCGGCCCTGAACATCCGGTAATCAGGCCTGGTCAACCTTGCTTTTCATGTCGGCCAGCTTGGCTTTATCCAGATAGTATTTGCCGTCGCCGGTTTTGATGACCAGCCCGTCGGCGATCAGGACGCCCAGCGCCTTAGGACGCAGATTGCCTATCCCTACGCGAAAAAAATTCTTCCGTTCGGCCTGAAGTTTAATCGCCTTGCCTGCACTGAAAGCCCTGGCTTCTTCCATTTCGGCGATAATTTTAAAGCACACCCGCCGCAGACCCAGGCCGGTCAAATACATGGCCGCCAGGACAAAAACGATAAAGGCGGCAATCAGTAAAATAATTTGTAAATAAATAGGCATCTTATTGAGCATTCCTTACTGTTTTTTCCACGATGCGATTGCTTCCGGGAGCGGGTCGGTTTGGTTAGACTTCAACCCGAACACTTGCCTGACATTTTTTCAATTCTTACACCCATCACACACACTTTGTCCAGCGCATCGTCCGCATAAGCACATGAATCCCGCCCCGTGTATTTTTTCATCAGGATATTGAGCGCCTTCTTTTTCTCGTCGGCTCCTTCGATAAAATAAGCCTCGCCAAATCCGATGACACTTTTGTACTTCATGCTACACAAACAAGCCGTGTCCGCAACCCTCAAATCGCCGGGAATGTCCACTTCAAAGCAGACCGAAGGATTTTTCCGCAGCAGGTCTATTTTTTTACCTGATTTTGCACAGTGGAAATAAAGATGGTGATTGCTCACGGCAAAATTGACCGGAACAACATAAGGACTGTCGCCTGCGGCCATTGCTATCCGGCATACCTGCGCGGCTTGCAAAATAGCGTCAATTTCTTTGGGGTCTTTTATTTCTTTCTCCGAACGGCGCATTGTACTGCCTCCCTTCCCTTTTCAACCGGGCAAAAATAATCAGTCCAGAAGAACTCTTGGCATGTTTCAGAAAGTTATGATAAAAAAACAGCACTTTTTCTGATCGATTTTTTGAGGACCGCTTCCAATCGGTGTTTTTATCCGAACAACTGGAAAAAGTCGATGACTTTATGATGCGGATATGAGAGAAAAAAGCATGAACATTAAAAAAAATCGGGCTATCGGTGTTTTCGATTCCGGCATCGGCGGGCTTACGGTTGTGCGCGCGCTCATGGAACGCCTGCCTTTTGAAAACATCATTTATTTCGGCGATACCGCGCGGGTGCCTTATGGCATTAAATCGGTGGAAACGATCAACCGTTACGCGATGCAGATCACGGAGTTTTTGCTGAAGAAGGATGTCAAGCTCCTGATTGTCGCTTGTAACACAATGGCGGCAGTAGCTTATCAGGCCATCCGGGACTTATCCCCCGTGCCGGTCCTGGAGGTGATTGAAGCCAGCGCAAAAATCGCCGTTGCCGAAACGCGCAGCAAGGCCATCGGCGTGATCGGCACACCCGCCACGATTAACTCGAATGCATACTCCCGCGCCATTCACCTCTTGGATCGCGACGCAAAGGTGTTTTCGCAGGCCTGCCCCTTGTTTGTTCCGCTGGTGGAAGAGGGCTGGTTTGATCATGCAGCCACAAGGCTTGTCGCCGAGGAATATTTAAAGCCGGTGATGGCCGAACACATCGATACGCTGGTGCTGGGCTGTACGCATTATCCGCTTTTGAAACCGCTCTTTCAGAATATCGTAGGACCGCAGGTCCGGCTGATCGATTCGGCGGAAGCGATGGCGGAAATTGCCGCCGACTTGATTAATCGGGAAAATCTGAGCAACGAAAACCGTCTGTCGCCGGACTACCTTTTTTGCGTAAGCGATGTACCCTATCGTTTTCAAACCATTGGCGAGCGTTTCCTGGGGAGGACGCTCCCGCGCGTCGAGATGGTGAGGCTTTAGCTTATGAATATTCTACTTGCCGGTTACAATATTGATTATGATCTGATTCGCGAACTTCAGGAGAAAAGTGGTCTTAAACAGGATATCACGCCGGAAACCATCTCCGCCGCCTACGCGCGCATCAGCCGCAGCCCCAAATCCGTTGATGAACTGCGCGCAGACGCCGTGGCCTATGTGGACAAAGCCCGCAAGTCCAATCGCAATATCGTTTTTGAAATGGGCCATAGCTCAGTGGCCGAACATGCCGTCTTCAATATCGACGTCATCGGCGTTTCCCGCCTGCTGGTGGAGGAAATTGAGAAGTTTCGCCTGTGTTCCTATACGGAAAAATCGCAACGCTATGTCCTGTTTGACAAAGACTTTGTTGTGCCCGATGAAATAGCCGAGGCGGGTCTGAAGAATTTATTTGTCGAAACGGTTCAGATGCAAAATGATTTTTACCATCAGCTCTATGGCGAACTCCGACCGTATGTATTTGAACAAAACAAAGAACTGGCTGGAAATCCCGCCAACAAGTCCATGCTGGAAGGCTGGGCCAAGGAAGACGCGCGATACGCCATATCGCTTGCCACGGAAACGCAGCTGGGCATGACAATCAACGCCCGCAATCTGGAGCTGATGCTGAGAAGGCTTTCGGCGCTGCCGCTTGCCGAGGCGCGTCTCTTCAGTGAAAAGCTCTATGCCGCGACCAAAGACATAGCGCCGTCGCTCATCCGTTACACCGAAGCGACCGACTACGACCGCCTGACACGGCGGAATCTGCGTGCCGTCGCCAAAAAACTTCCGCAACCCAAAGTGAATAAATCACCCGACGTCCGGCTGATTTCCGAGACAGGGGACGCTGATACGCAGGCGGCCGCATGCCTGCTTTTCGCGTCATCCGGTCTGAGTTTCGATCTCTGCCTGAAGCAGGCCGGGAAGATGAGTGTGCGCGACGCTAAAGCCCTTTTCAAAACCGCCTTTGAATATCTGCAATCCTACGATGCTGTGTTGCGGGAGCTGGAAAATGTTCATCTGCAATTTGAGTTGGTCACAAGCGCCAGTTGCTTCGCACAGCTCAAAAGGCACCGGATGGCGACCATCATTGCTCAGGATTATGACCCACAACTGGGTGTGACTGTTCCGCCTTCCGTGCGCGCGATCGGCAGACAAAAGGAATTTATGGACATCGTGCACCGGTCGGAAGATGCTTATTGTCAAATCCAAGATAAGCTGCCGTTTGCGGCTGCTTATGTTCTGACCAATGCTCACCGCAAAAGAGTGCTCATGAAATTAAACGCCCGGGAGCTTTATCATCTGTCTCGCCTGCGGGTGGACGCGCACGCCCAGTGGGACATCCGCGAGCTTTCAGAAAAAATGCTCAAACAGGCGCGTAAAGTCATGCCTCTAACGCTGATGATGGCTTGCGGCAAAGATAGTTTCCCGGCGCTTCAAAAGAAAGTATTTTAGTGTTAGTCAATTTGCCTTGACATGCTTTCGCAGTTTCTATAATATCCGCTGGACATAAACGGAAACGGAAGCTGAAACAGATGTAATCAACTCTATCAGTTGTATAGTAGGGGCGGTGATCAGATGGACATGAAGCGCGCGTATTACGAGGATGTTGAACTTTTCAAGAGCGGCACCATTCTTTTCTGGACGATCAGTCTTATGGTCGGGCTCTTAACGATCCCCCTCCTTGCATCAAACTACCATCTATATCTTCTCAATCTCATCATGGTTCATATCATACTTGCTGTGGGCCTCAATATCCTGGTCGGCTCGACGGGGCAAATCTCGCTGGGGCATGCCGGGTTCTTCGCGATTGGCGCCTATGCGACGGTGCTTCTCATGACCAAACTGGGTCTCCCTTTTTTCCCCGCCATCATCATCGCTGCTTTTATCTCCGCTTTTTTTGGTTTTATACTGGGACTGCCGGCGCTGAGGCTGGAAGGCCCCTATCTGACGATTGCCACGCTGGCTTTTGGTTTGGCGATCATGCATATCATCGGCCATACGGAGCTCTTTGGCGGTCGTAGCGGCCTGTCTGCGCCTCCTCTGGATGTGGGGATACCGAAGCTGGGATGGAGCTTGGTTCTGAAATCAGATATCAGCAAATATTATCTTATCTTGTTTTTCACGATTGTCATGGTTTGGGGGGCGATCAACATTTTAAAGACAAAAGTGGGCAGAGCTTTTGTTGCCATCCGCGACAGTGACATCGCCGCTGAGGTCATCGGCATCAACCTGACTATTTATAAAACCCTGTCTTTTGCCGTGAGCGCCTTTTATGCCGGGATCGCCGGAGGTCTCTTCGCCTTTGTTCTCGGCTTCTTCGATCCCGTCACATTCAATATGCTGCTCTCGATTTATTTTCTCGTCATGATTGTTGTAGGCGGGTTAGGTTCGGTGATGGGGTCGATAACGGGCGCCGCCTTCATTACCTATCTGATGTACGCCCTTTTCAAAAACGTTCGGGAAGTTCCTTATGTGGGCGATTTTCTGGTCACTATTTCACAGAGATGGTTGTCGATTACAGGGATGGACAACCTGAGCGCAATAGCGCTCGGTCTGGTGATGATTGGTATTATGTTATTTGAACCTATGGGAATATTCGGCGCCTGGATTAGAATCAAGAAATACTGGAAGACATGGCCTTTTTAAAGACGAATAATAAGGGGGAGATATGCCGGTAGGACAGCTGATAATCGAAGGATTGGCCATGGGGGCCTGCTACGGTCTTTTCGGCCTGGCGGTTGTTATCATCTACAAAACATCAGAAGTGGTCAATTTTGCCGCGGGCGAAATGGCCATGTTTTCCACCTTTATCGCTTTTCATGTTTTGACGTTTTACCAATGCCCCTTCTGGCTGGCTTTTCTCATAGCACTGGTCTTCGCAGCTCTTCTTGGTGTCTTTATTGAGTTTTTTTTCATACGCCCTGCAAAAAATCCCACCCTCCTTGGCCTCATCGTTATCACACTGGGGGCGGAGTTGCTCCTGATGGGACTGGCCAGTTGGAAATGGGGCGCCGAGCAACAGGCATTTTCTCTTCCCGTCTCCTACAAAGTGACTTACGAACCGATTAAAGGTTTCATTATTAGCGAGTGGGCCATAGCTGTTTTTATCATTGCCGCCATCATCATGACGTTCCTCTATCTTTTCTTCAAATACACCAAACTCGGGACGGCGATGCGGGCAACACAGCAAAATAAGCATGCTGCTAAAATAATGGGCATCCAAACCGATCACGTTTTTGTCTTCGCCTGGGCCTTCAGTTCGGTGATCGGCCTGATCGCCGCCCTGCTTTTGTCCGCCAAGGCTATTCTGGATCCCCAGTTCATGATGGAGCCGTTTCTCCGGGCTTTTGCCGCTGCGGTGCTGGGCGGACTCATGAGCATTCCCGGTGTGCTGATTGGCGGTGCGATTCTGGGTCTCTTGGAAAATTTTTTAGGCTATGCCTGGCCGGTATGGAAACCGATCACGGCTTTTGTGGTGATCGTTCTGGTTCTCTGTATCCGCCCCAGTGGTATTTTCGCGAAACACTATGTCAAGAAGGTATAGGCGATGGAGAGAAAGGGCTATAACAAGAAAGCAGCAAAAATATGGTTTATGGCGGGAGTTTGTTTTGCTCTCGCCGTGATGATGACTTTTGCCATCCCCCAAAGTGCCCTTAGCGGATCGCCAAACGACCTGGAGGCAAAAGCCGTTTTAAAATCTGCCAAAACCTTTCTTGATGCCGAAGTTCGCAGAGATTACCCGGCGGTCTATGCCTGTTTTGCCCCTTCTTCTACTTATACGGTGACCCACAACTACGAACAATACCTGGCACAGGCTCGGCAACTGCCGGATCGTATCGTAGCCTATCGCATCATCCGGGTTAGCTATATTCAGAATCAGGAAGATCGCAAAACCTATCCCGCTGTGGACAAGGTTGCCCAGGTGGAGGTGGAGGTGACATTTTTACATCCGCCTACTCAAAAGCGATCGGAGATGAATATCGGTTTCATCTTTTTGAAAGAGGGAGGCAAGTGGTATAAAAGCTGAATTTTGTATAGCAAGAGGCGAGGATGTCCCTGTCAGATTTAGGGGTGTGAAGAGTCTTTCAACTGTATAATGGACATTTGTTAGTTACAATAAACGACCAGTTTAGCGAGTCAACCAAAAGGAGGATGAAGGGCTATGGATCTAAAAAAAGTACTGATGGTAATGCTTGTTTCCGTGTTTGCCGTTTTTCTGTTTGCCTATCAGGGACAAGCAGCAACGGAACGGGGGTTCGATGACAAAGAGATACGAGTCGGTCAATGGGGTCCGCAGACAGGTCCTGCTGCGCCCTGGGGATCTGTCGCGCGCGGCAGCAAACTTGTCTTCGATATTGTCAATGAAGAAGGCGGCATCGCCGGAAGAAAAATCAAATACTTCATACGTGACGACCAGTACAATCCTTCCCAGACCGTGGCCGGCGTGAGGGAACTTGTTGAACGACACGGCATATTCGCCTTTGTGGGCGGTGTCGGCACGGCTCCCTGTCAATCCGTAATGGGTTATCTGTTGGAAAATAAGATTATCTGGATCAGTCCCTGTTCCGGGGCTTCCGCATTTTACAAGCCCTTCAATCCCTATCTGTGGAATATGTGGCCCACCTACGAAAATGATGCCAGCATCATCGCGAAATTCGCTATTGAAAAAAAGAAATTTAAAAAAATCGCCATGTTTTACCAGAATGATGACTATGGGCTGAACGCTCTTGATTCGGTAAAGTACCGCCTGAGTAAAAATAAAATGGAATTAGTGGCCGCCATCCCCGTTGAACCGACCGAAAGGGATCTGTCATCGCAGGTACAGAAGCTTAAAGCATCCGGCGCGGAAGCGGTCATCGGTTTTGTGTCTCCTACGCAGGCGGCTATCGCTCTGAGAACCGCCGCTTCCGTCGGCTTTAAAACCCAATGGATGCATTCCTACAATCTGTCGGACTATGCACTGATGAATAAAATCACCGACGGGTTATGGGCTAAAGAAGGCGTCATTACCGGTGCGTTTACCCAGGAACCCTATGCAGACAATGCGCCGACCAAAAAGTATATCGAAGCAATGAAGAGGCTTGCTCCCACTGAGCGATGGGGAATATTCTATATGGCAGGCGTTGTAGTCGCTGAACCCCTGGTATATGCCCTTAAAAAGGTTGGCAAGAATTTGAGTACGGAAGCCGTCAAAAACGAACTGAACAAGATTACCGATTTCCAGGGCGTAGGTCCGAAAGTCACCTGGAGAGCGGACTATCACATGTCCGGCAAGGAACTTCAGATCTGGCAATGTGATCCCAAGGGAGAAATCATTGTGCTTCAGCAATGGACGAAAAACGAGATCAGCAGAGACTAAGGTATGAAATCAGGGTTGCGGCAAGAAACATCCAGCTCCTTTGCCGCAACCCGTTCTTTGCATTGATTACCTAGATAATGGCCGGAAGAAGAACGCTGTGTTCAGGTGCCCACGCCCTTCTTACCGGTAGCGCGGATAGCGAGAAAGAGGAAGATATTCCATGGGCTATTTGAGTATTGAAAATTTGAGCATCAGCTTCGGCGGCTTGAAAGCTGTTGATAATATCAGCTTCAGCGTCGAGAAGAATGAAATCTTCTCCATCATCGGTCCCAATGGGTCAGGAAAAACGACTATCTTTAATTTGATCAGTGGAATCTATCATCCCAACGAAGGGGCTGTCATCCTGGAAGGGGAAAATCTGGTGGGCAAAACCCCCGATCGGATCGCCAAAAGGGGAATCGCCCGCACCTTTCAGAATATCGAGCTGTTTGCCAACGCCACCGTCATGGATAACCTCATGCTGGGCCGACACATCTTCATGAAAACGGGCATATTTGGCGGCGCCTTTATGTGGGGCAAACGCTCCCAGGCTGCCCGCGAGGAGATTCTCCACCGCGAAAAGGTTGAGCAGATTATTGATTTTCTCGAACTGCAATCCGTGCGGGATCAGTTTGTCGGCGGCCTGGCCTATGGCAAGCGCAAACTGGTTGAGGTTGGTCGGGCACTGGCGCTGGAACCCAAAGTGATGCTGCTGGATGAACCTTCAGCCGGCATGAACACGGAAGAAAAAGACGATCTCACCATTTGGATCAAGGATATTCGGGAGGACTATAACGTAACCATCCTGCTGATTGAACATGATATGAATATGATTATGGGAATTTCGGACCGCGTTTTTGCTATGAGCCAGGGACAGAAAATCGTTCTGGGTCCGCCCCAGGAGGTACAGCGGCACCCCGAAGTCATAAAAGCCTACCTCGGAGAGGAGGGAGTCGTCTGATGCTGAAGGTGAAAAATATTGAAACATGGTACGATCTGATCCGGGCGCTTCATGGCATTTCCTTCGAGATCAAACAGGGGGACATCGTCGCATTGCTGGGTTCCAACGGCGCCGGAAAAACAACAACACTCAAAACGATTATGCGGCTCTTTTATGACCTGAAAGAAGAACAACCGGAAAAAGGAACCATAGAATTTCTAGGAGAGCGCATCGACAGAAAGGATACTTCTGCAATTGTGAGAATGGGTATCGGCTACGTTCCGGAAGGGCGGGAAGTGTTTCCCGAACTCACCGTCCTGGAAAATATCAATATTGGCGCCTATACCAGGAAAGATAAAAAGGGAATAAAAGATGATCTGGAAAACGTTTTCCACCATTTCCCTATTCTGAAGCAAAGAACAAACCAGCAGGCGGGGTTGATGAGTGGTGGTGAACAGCAAATGCTGGCCATTGGAAGGGCTTTGATGAGCCGCCCAAAATTGTTGATGCTGGATGAACCGTCACTGGGACTTTCACCTCTTTTAACAAAAGAAATATTCGGCATTATCAAAGATATTAATGAGAAAGACGGTGTTACCATTTTACTGGTGGAACAAAACGTTAACATGGCGCTCAAGTATTCCCATTTTGCCTATCTAATGGAAAATGGAAGAATTGTCCGTGCCGATAAACCGGAGGTTTTGCGCGAAGACAACGACGTGAAGGAATTCTATCTGGGCATAGCCACGGAACAGTCCGTCAAGGGCTACAAACGCTACAGAAGAAAAGTCCGCTTTCGTTAGCCTTGCCTGTGCATGGTTTTAAGGTGCTTCTAAAACCGTTTCTGTCGATCGGAGAGTTTAAGGGGGAGAGAATGGCAATCAAGACGTTGCCCAAAGCATTACTGAATATCGTAGAAAAACAGCCAAACCGTATTGCCATGAGGAAAAAGGATTACGGCATCTGGCAGGATATTACCTGGGCCGAGTATCTGGAAAACGTCAAATATGTCACCCTTGGCCTCCACGCCCTCGGCGTGAAATACGGAGAGCATGTGGCGATCATTGGAGAAAACAGGCCGGAGTGGCTCTATTCAGCCTTGGGCATCGTCTGTGCCGGCGGGGCCTGGGTGGGGGTTTACACGACCAACCCGGTGGCGGAATGCGAATACGTAGTAGGTCATTCCGATGCCGTCGTTTATATCTGTGAAGATGAGGAACAGTTGGACAAGGCGCTGGCTTTTCGGGGAAAAACACCCAAATTGCGAAAGCTGATCGTCTGGGAGATGGAGGGTCTCAAGCATTACGAAGATCCCATGCTCATGAGCTTTCAACAACTGCTTGACCTGGGAAAAGAAGAAGATCTCGCAAATCCGGGTCTCTTCTTGCAGCTGACCGAACTGGCACAGCCCCAAGACATTGCCGGTATTATCTATACGTCGGGAACGACAGGACCGCCGAAAGGGGCCTTGCTGGCTCATGAGGGTTATCTATGGGTTGGACATGCGTCGCAGCAAGTCATGCCCGCAACCCGTGACGACGAGACCATTTCTTTTCTACCCTTGAACCATGTGTACGAACAGATCTTCGATATGATGTTTCATCTGACCGTAGGGCAGATCGTCAACTTTACGGAAAATACGGATACGGTCATGGCAGACATGAAGGAAGTATCGCCGACGATGTTTCATGCCGTTCCCCGGATATGGGAAAAGTATTACTCCGGGATTGTCCTGAAAATGGCCGATGCGACCTGGCTGAAACGAAAGCTCTACAAGATTGCCGTGCAGATCGGGACCCAGTACAACAACAAAGCACTGGCCAAGAAGAAGGTGTCCTTTCAACTGGCCCTGGCCTATCACCTGGTTTACTTTATGGTATTCAGGAAGCTCAAGGAGCGTCTCGGCTTTGACCGGGTGCGTTTGGGCGTTTCCGGCGCCGCCCCCATTTCACATGAGATCTTAAAGTTTTTCCAGAGCATCGGGATCCCTATCCGCGAAGGGTACGGCATGACCGAAACCACAGGCATAACCCACATGTCGAGCGAAGTGGACTATAAGGTGGGAACGGTCGGCCGGGCGATACCGGGAACAGAAGTCAGAATCGCTGAAGACGGAGAGATCGTCGTCAAGCATCCCGGCATTTTCAAGGGTTATTATAAGGACGAGGAGCAGACCAAAGAGGTTTTGGTCGATGGGTGGATGCATACGGGCGATGTCGGTGTGATTGACGACGAGGGATACCTCAAATTGACGGACCGGAAAAAGGACCTGATCATTACGGCGGGCGGTAAGAACGTGGCCCCCCAGTACCTCGAGAACCTTCTGAAATTTTCACCCTACATTAACGACTCCGTTGTCATCGGAGATGGCCGGAAATTCCTGTCGGCGCTCATCGTCATCGACGAGGAGAATGTTACCAAATACGCCCAGGACCAAAAAGTTCAATATACGACTTACGCCACTATGACGAGAACAGATGAGGTCATCGCCCTCATTCAAGAAGAAATCGACAAGGTGAACAAGCAGGTTGCCCGCGTCGAGAATATTCGGAAATTCAAGATCATCGACAAGAAACTCTACACCGAAGATGGTGAAGTAACGCCGACTATGAAGGTTAAGCGCAAATCGATTAACGCCCAGTTCGGCGACCTGATCGAATCCATGTACCGAGACTAAGGTAAGCGTCGGCGCAGTCAAGTCGCTGCTAACAATCGCAAAGGCTCATAAAAAACATCTACCAAACAGGAGAGAAACGCATGGATTTTAAAAAATTTTTATGTCTTTCGACAATCGTACTCGTGATGGGGGTTTTTGTAACGGCGGGAACCTGTTTTTCTGCTGAGCCGGGTTTCGACGATCGTGAAATTCGGATTGCTCAATTTGGCCCTCAAACAGGGCCTGCTGCAACGTGGGGTGTTGTCGCCAGGGGAGGCAAGTTTCTTTTTGACCTCGTCAATGAGGAAGGCGGAATCCATGGCAGGAAGATCAATTATTTTATAAGGGACGACCACTACAATCCTTCACAAGCAGTTGCGGTAGTGCGGGAATTGGTCGACCGAAAGGGGATATTTGCTTTTACGGGAGGTGTATCCGGTGCCGGCCTCCACGCCGTTAAAGACTATCTTGAGAGTAAAAAGATTCTGTGGGTTGTCCCGGGTACCGCCGCGTTGAACCCTGTTCAAGATCCGCCCAGTCTTTATCGATTCCACTCATATCCACTGTTTCAAGACGAGGCAAGTATTATGACAAAGTATGCGGTGAAGGAACTGGGATTCAAGAAGATAGGATTTTTATACCAGAATGATGTTTTTGGCAAGGCAGGGTTGGCCGGATGTAAACAGCGACTCGCTACTTATGGCCTTCAGCTGGTTGCAGAACTTCCCGTAGAACCGACGTCAGCGGATCTTTCGTCGCAGATCCTACTGCTTAAAAATGCGGGGGCAGAGACCGTACTTATGTGGGTGAGTCCATCATTGGCGGTTATTGCGCTAAAAACGAGCGCCGGTGTCGGATTTAAAACGCAATGGATTGCCTTTAATGGCCTTTCGGATTACCCTCTCATGTATAAAATTACAGATGGTCTTTTTGAAGGTGTTATAACATCGGCTTTTATTCCTACGCCTGATTCGAACGAGCCGCTGATGAAGAAATATAGAGAGGCAGCAAAGAGATTAGCGCCGCAAGAGCGGTGGGGAGTCTTATTTATAGCGGGCATATTATTTGCGGAGCCTCTTGTAGAAGCACTGAAGGGCGCCGGAAAAGACCTTAGTACTGAGAAAGTTATCAGTGAACTTAACAAGTTTTCGAACTGGCAAGGAATAGGCGCTCCCATAACATGGAATAAGAATCAACGTCAGGGGACTGATTCTGTCCAGATCATGCGCTGCGGGCCCGGGGGATCTCACAAAGTTTTAAAGGGTTGGACATCTAACGACATCGCCACGTGGAAGAAAAAGTAGGCGCTGTTCTCTTGCCCACACAGACTTCTTTGATAAATTTGGTGAAGTTGGGTCAAGAAACTAAACGAAACACATAACCGATTTATTTGCAGAAAGGCAGTGTCAGATGGCACTGCCTTTTTTGTTGTTTGCAAATTTCTACCGGTAATCCTATTGACAGGGCAATGTCTTGACCATATACTCCGCAGCTAAATACACAACCCTTTGAACTTGATACAAATCTGGAGAGGTATCATGCTGCAAATTTATCGACACGAACTAACAGTTCCGAAAGAAGCGGAAGATCAAAACGGGCATGTCAATAATATAGAATATCTTCGCTGGATGCAGGACGCCACGATAAAGCACTCCGAAATGACCGGCTGTACACAGGTTACCAACGTCGTCGGCGCGACCTGGGTGGTGCGAACACACAAAATTGAATACCTGAAACCTGCGTTTGCCGGTGATCATGTCGCTGTCCTGACGTGGGTCGCAAACTTCCGCCGTGTCCAGTCGCTGCGCAAATACAGAATAATTCGTCCATCGGACAAAGCTCTGCTGGCCGTGGGAGAGACGGACTGGGTTTTTGTGGATGTTCAAAAAGGCACGCTGCGCTCCATTCCCAGAGAAGTTAGGACTACATTTGAACTCCTGCCGGAAGAAAAAGAAGCGGATATTCTTGATCTCTAATTTGAAAGGATGTTCCCATCATGGCCAGAGTCGAACTCAATACCCCCGCGCCCAATTTCACCCTGAATGATTTTAACGGCAAGCGCACATCTCTTGCCGATTTTGCCGGACAAAAAAATGTGCTCGTGGTTTTCAATAGGGGATTTTTCTGACCCTTCTGCCGAGCGCACATGGCGCAGTTGCGCCGGGATTACGATCAATTCGTAAAGTTGAATACGGAAATTATCGTTGCCGGGCCGGAGAAGGCCGAGGCATTCAGGGATTACTGGACAAAAGAAAACCTCCCGTTTGTCGGCTTGCCCGATCCCGAGCATCATGTGTTGAAGTTGTACGGCCAGGAAGTCAAACTGTTCAAACTGGGCCGGCTACCCGCGCAGATGCTCATTGATAAATCCGGAAAAGTACGCTTCGTGCATTACGGCCATTCGATGTCGGATATTCCACCCAATGAAGAGATTCTCAAACTGATTGAAACACAGCTACTAACAAATTATTTATCCACCCGAATCAGCATCGCGTCGCCCTGAGCATGTCCTGAGCAAATACCGCACACGCCGTATCCGCCGCCGCGGCGTTGCAGTTCATAACCCAGTGTCATAGCGATCCGGGCTCCGGTGGCTCCGATGGGGTGACCATAGGCAACCGCGCCGCCGTTGATATTCACCTTTTTAAACATGTCATCTTTCGTCATTCCCAGAATGGAACGGCAACTCACCAGTACCACCGCAGCGAAGGCTTCATTGATTTCAATGACATCCATCTGATCGAGCGTCAAATCATTTTGTTCCAGGATTTTTTTAATGGCCAGTCCCGGCACGGTCGCGATATCTTTGGTCGGTTGCGACACTTCAGCATAATCCACAATGGTGAAAATAGGCTTTAAGCCCAGTTCATCTGCTTTTTCGCGGCTCATGAGCAGACAGACATCACCGCCGTCATTGACGCCGGGGGCGTTCCCGGCGGTGACACTGCCCGGTTGTCCGGTTACGGTGCTCAGATGTCCGAACACCGGTGATAGTTTTGCCAGACCTTCCAACGTTGTCTCCGACCTTGGCCCTTCGTCTTTATCCATAACAATTATTTTTTTACCCTGTTTGACTTCCACGGGGAAAATTTCGCAATCGAGCTTGCCTTCGTTCATCGCGCGGACGGCGTTCATCTGGGAATTGAGCGCCCACTCATCTTGTTCTGCCCTGGTAAAGCCGAATTCATCGGCCACTTCCGAGCCGTGAATAGCCATGTGGCGATCATAGAAGGCGTCCCACAAGCCGTCATACACCATCGCATCCACGACGCGGCCGTTGGGCAGCCCCATCCGGACGCCCCAGCGCATATCCGGCAGCACAAAGGGACAGCTACTCATGCTCTCCTGACCGCCGGCGATACAGATATCGGCGCGTCCGAGCAAAATCATCTGAAAGGCCAGATCAATGGTTTTGATGCCGGACGAGCAGACTTTATTCACGGTAATGGAAGGAACGGATTCCGGCACGCCCGCCAGAATGGTGGCCTGTCGCGCCGGTATCTGACCGCACCCGGCGGGAACCACCTGCCCCATGAAAATGTAATCCACATCCGCGGGCTTCACCTTGCCTTCCGTCCGGCGCAGAACTTCTTTGATCGCCAGAGCGCCCAGTTCCATCGCCGAAAAATCTTTCAGCGCACCGCCGGAACGGCCATAGGGCGTCCGGCAGGCTTCTACACAAACAACCTCGCGGAATTTCTTATGAGGATTTTTTATTTTTCGCCCCATGGTGGTAAAGTCGGGCTTTCTTTCGCCAAACTTGGCAATCGGCGCATTTTTATAAATATCGGATTTTTTCCGGTCCAGTTTTTGCGGAACTTTCGACATGATATCGTCCTCCCTCTTTATGGTAATCAATATGTATTCAGAAGCATACTTACGATCTTTAAGGATGCGTTTTTCTTGCATATCAATTTCGTTTAGTCAACTATTTTGATCCGGCAATGTATATTAAAATGTTATGATTACAATGATCTTCTGGCGATAATCCCTGTTTTATATAGTTTGACGAACAAGAAATTATACGGTAGTCTTTAGTCAATCCTACTAAATATTAGAGGGTTCAAACAAGCGATGAATGAACCGGAGAAAAAACCGAAAGAGGATGCAAAAAAAATCGATAATCAAGACAAGTAATGGAAAGCGCTAGATTTGCTGATGAACAAACGTCTTGTATTTAAATTTTTCGTCCTTTTATTCCTCGTCGTACTGGCAGTTTATCTTTTTGTTCATTTTGACCTTTTCAGATTTTTCAGAACCAGAGAACAACTGGTACAATTCATTAAGTCCTACCGATATGATGAACTGGTCTTTATTTTGCTCCAGATTTTCCAGGTTGTTGCCGCACCGATACCGGGAGAATTAACCGGTTTTATCGGCGGCTATATTTACGGCCCTTTCTGGGGAACGATTTATTCAACCATCGGTTTGACGCTCGGTTCCTGGTTGGCTTTCCTGCTGGCACATTTTTTCGGCGAGCCGCTTCTGGAGAAAGTAGTCAAGAAAGAAGTCTTCGAGAAATTCGACGCCTTCATGGAGCACAAAGGCATTCTGGTTTCTTTTCTGCTTTTTCTGATTCCCGGCTTTCCCAAAGATTACCTGTGCTACATCATGGGGGTCAGCCGCATTCCGGCACTCACATTTATTATTGTTTCCACCGTCGGCCGCTTTTTCGGCACCATGATGCTGTCCATCAGCGGCAATATCGCCCGTGAAGAGCGCTACTGGCTTTTAGGTGTTGTTGTGGCCGCTGGTATGATTGTTTTATTTCTTGCCTACCGATATCATGAAAAAATTCTTAAAGTGCTCAAGAATGACAAACCAAAGTGAAAGTTCCCGCCTCTATTTTTCCAGAGGCATGCAGCCTTTCACAGATGGCAGTGAAGGCAGGCCATGAGAATTAGAATAAAGCATTCTATGATCGGCGACGCCAATCGGGGTAAAACAAAACCCACGCCTGCCTGGATCGCCTGGCGGCGCGCGCTTCGCCTCTATTTTGTTCTGCCCAGCATTCTTCCGGCGCTTCTGGGCGGCGTAATAGCCTGGGCGCAGGGCTATTCGCTGAACGGGTTGCACTTTGCACTGGTCGTCATCGGGGTCACCATCAATCATTTCGGTCTTAATCTGGTGGACGATGTTCTCGATTATCGTCACGCCGTCGATTTGAAAAAAGGAGACGAGAAAAATTTCTTCGCCGGTGGTAGCGGTGTCCTTCCGGAAGGACTGCTCAAAGACAGACAGATGTTGACGGTGGCCAGTCTGTTCTTTGTAACGACTGCGGCAATCGGCGCCTATCTGATTTATGCCTGTGGCTGGCCTGTTCTTGTTCTGGGGCTTTTCGGCATGGCCTCCTCCATTTTCTACACCACGCCGCCAATTCGTTTTGGCTACAGGGGGTTCGGCGAATTGGGGCTCTTGGTCAATTTCGGCCCGGTCATTGTGATGGGGTCCTATTATGTTCAAGCGCAGACGCTGGCCGTTGAACCTCTGGTTGCTTCGCTGGTGCCGGGATTCATGATGTGGTCAATGATTATTATCAACGAGATTCCCGATTACGAAACGGATAGGCGTGGCGGAAAATGGAATCTGGTCGCCCGTTTCGGGAGATTTGCGGGCGCCATTCTCTATGGGATGGGACTGACAATCGCTTACGGTATCCTGATCATTGCCGCGCTCGCTCAGGTTCTGTCACCCTTTACTCTGATGGGATTAATCAGTCTGCCCTTTGCCATCAAGTCCTTCGCTGTCATGGGCCGTCACCTGAACGATTCCCTGGCTATGGCCCCGGCCAACCTGGCGATGATTAAAGTCCACGGCCTGACGGGCGCAGCCATGATTATTGCCTATATTGTTGAAGTTTTTCGTTATTAAGATCAACCACCTCGCGAGCTCGCTGCGGAGAATTGACGCTCGTCCCGCAACAGCGGGATTAAACCCGGCATTGAACAATGCTGCTCTTTTTCGGACTGCCGGTAAATTTCGGCATTGCGATAGATACTCCTTTTGTGTTAATTTGGCCAATAAGATTATCCTTCTTTTATAAAGAGGTGCTATATGAAAAACGATTCAAAGCCTACTCAGAATATAGCCCGCAATGAAGCGCCGACCATCTTTGAGCGATCCTGTATGAATTTAGTGATCAATTTATTCAATAAAATTAAAACGGGTGGTCTCACTTTCCGTCTGCCGGACGGTAGCGCACGGCATTTCGGCGATAAGAATTCGCCCCATCAGGCACAAATCGCCATTCATGACTACCGATTTTTCAAAGACGCAGTTTTAGGCGGCGATGTTGGCCTGGGCGAGGCTTATATGAAGGGTCTTTGGGATACGGATGATATACCGTCTCTTTTCAGTGTCTTGATTAAAAACCGGCAGGCGCTGGCCAACGGGCACATGACCACGGCATGGTTTATGCGGCAGAAAGACCGCCTTTGGCACACGCTGCGCGCCAACACACTTGGCGGGTCGCGCAAGAACATCGGCAAACACTATGACCTGAGCAACGACTTTTTCCAGACCTTTCTGGACCCGACCATGCTGTATTCCTGCGGCCTTTACTATAACGAGGGTGACACATGCGAAGACGCGCAACACCACAAAATGCAGAGGGTCATCGAAAAGGCGCACATTGAATCGTCCGATCATGTTTTGGAAATCGGCTGCGGCTGGGGCGGTTTCGCCATGGAAGCGGTGAGAAAAACAGGTTGCCGGGTCACCGGCATCACCGTCTCCGAAGAGCAGTATCAACTCGCCCAGGCGCGAGTCCTGCAGGCCGGCTTGCAAGACAAAATCACGATTCTGTTTAAAGACTACAGACGTGTCGCGGGTCTGTTTGACAAGATTGTGTCCATTGAAATGCTCGAAGCGGTCGGCCATAAATATTTGGGGACGTTCTTCGCGACTTGCGATAAGTTGCTCAAACCGGCGGGAAGGCTGGTCATCCAGGTGATCACTA
>CAIVDK010000028.1 GCA_903904655.1 uncultured delta proteobacterium
CGCCTCGACACAGATAAGAAACGATCTGAACGCGTTGGATTCCAGGCCTGCCAGAAAAGTGCAGTTCCTCAATCCCACCGTCGGGATAAACAGCGTTGCGGATATCGTATCGGCAAAAGCGCTTATTACCTACACCGACCCAAACGAACCACTTTCCATATACGGCAGATGGGATCTCGGATATGGCACCACGCCTACTCCCAAGACCGTGCCGAAGGGTTCGATCGACGCCAAAGCCATAGTCTCATCCATGACTGGATATGCAGCGAATGTGAGCGGCATACTGGACATAACATCGCCGAATAACAGCACCTGGATGAAATTTGGGACTCCCACAATCAACGGTAAACCGTTTATCTGGAGCGAATCGCAATGGAGCAATCAACTGCTTAAAGGAGTGCCCGACAGGGTGGACGGTGATTTCCAGCTTTTGCGAAGCTATATTAAATAACCAATAACTCATATGAGTAGGAAACAAAAATGAGAAAAAATCTTGGCATTATTATTGATGCTTTTTTATAGTCAATGCCATTGAACTGGGGACCTCGGACTACCCAGCTGTAAACATTTCGTGGTGTTCATTTCATGGACTAAAACCTATTGACACACAAGACCACGCCTTCTATACTTCATCACACAAGGTATAATGTATAAAAATTTATTTCCTAAATATATCAGTAATATCCGGTTAAGTAATTGCATAAGAAGTTTCTGAGCCGCGCGGCTGATATAACCATACGCCAGTATTGTTGACAATATCAGCAAGGCTCATTTCGTTACGGATTTTGATACAGATTTCCCTGAGCCGCTTGACGGAGACATGTTCATTATATTCATCATGGCAATAAATGGCCAATCTGAAGACACATCGTAGGCAAGCCCATCTATGAGGCGGCTCTATGTACGGCTTAGCCTACAGCAATTGTATGACCGATGTGACCAAGAAAAGAACTGGCCGTTTAAGGGTGTATGATGTAGAAAATTCTTGGAAGTGAACAATCTTATACTGCCGTAGAGGTGAATATAAATGGATGAAATAATTGTTCGCAATATGACTCGGGAAGAGTGTTCTTTGGCCATTGAATGGGCCGCACAGGAAGGTTGGAATCCAGGCATACATGATGCCGAGTGTTTTTATGCAGCAGATCCAAACGGATTTTTCCTTGCTGAGCTGAACGGAAATCCTGTGGGGTGCCTTTCGGCAATCGTCTATGACGATCACTTTGGTTTCACAGGGTTTTATATTGTAAAGCCGGAATTGCGAAGCCAGGGAATCGGACATCATCTAATCCAGAAAGCTTCAGCTTACATGGGCAATCGCACCGTTGGTAATGATGCGGTCGTAGCTCAGCAAGAGACCTATAAAAAATATGGCTTCCACCTAGCTTACCGTAATGTTCGCTACCGAGGAATTGCATTTTATGGAGAGACAAGTCCCCCGGAAATCCTTGATTTGAATCAAATACCTTTCGACCAATTATTGGTTTATGACCGGGGTATGTTCCCCTCTGAACGTTCCGCTTTTTTGAATTGCTGGGTCAATCAACCAGAAGGGGCAGCCCTGGGTTACGTTAAGGATGGTCAGCTTTCAGGATATGGGGTAATAAGGAAGTGCCGACAGGGTTACAAAATCGGGCCATTGTTCGCCGATAATGAAGGAATCGCTGACAACTTATTCCTGGCTCTTATCGGCAAAGTTCCTGGAGAAGAGTATTTCCTCGATATACCCGAACCGAATCCCGGTGCCGTATCATTGGTTAAAAGGCATAATATGCAGATGGTCTTTGAAACCGCCCGCATGTATTCCGGCGCTGTCCCTTCTCTTCCTGTGGAGAAAATATTTGGAGTGACAAGTTTCGAGCTGGGATAGGTTAACCAAGGCAAGGTTTGTTTTGACGCTGTATGTCAAGCCAAATATGAGGTGGTCGGGACAGATTACAGTCTCCTCATGTTTCACCGCTCTGGAAAAATCAGCAGCATCGACTGATCCGGTTTGAACATTAATAAGCTGCGCTAATATCCCCTTGTTTTTTCCAGAAGGGGGGTATGATGATTTGTTACGTATATCTTCCTCTTCCGCGTTTGACATTGTTGCGCGGAATGTGTAGTTTTCATTCCGTAATTCTCAAATAATTATAATGGTTTTATCTTGACATAGGAGAGCGTCTTGGCCTACATTCCCCCAACAAAATAAAATATTCTATCAACATTAGAAAGTAAAAGAGGTCCTGAAAACATTGAAAGTAATAGCAATAAACGGAAGCCCTAAAAAAGAAGGGAATACTTTTCATGCCTTGAGCATGGTCGGTAATGAACTCAAATCCGATGGTATAGAGTTCGATATACTCCACATTGGTCATAAAATGATACATGGCTGTATTGCTTGTGGAAAATGTTCCATAAATGAAGATGAAAAATGCTCAATTAAATCTGATGAACTGAACGATTGGATACAAATAGTAAAACAAGCCGATGGCATTATCCTTGGCTCACCTGTTTATTATTCGGGTATACCGGGTACGATGAAAAGCTTCTTAGACCGTATGTTTTTTGTCGCCGGATCGAATGGGAATTTATTTCGTCATAAAGTTGCCGCAGCAGTTGTAGCAGTCAGAAGAACAGGCGGTTCTGTTACTTTCGATAGTCTGAACCATTATCTCACTTACTCCGAAATGATCATTGCAACATCTAGGTATTGGAATGTGATACATGGCAGAACTCCTGGCGAAGCAATAAATGATGGCGAAGGTGCACAGATCATGAGTGTTCTGGGTAAGAATATGGCATGGTTGTTAAAAATGAAAGAAGCCTCAGCAGGTAAAATTGAACCACCCCCAAAAGAAGAGAAAGTATTTACTAACTTTATCAGGTGATTGATGCCCGAAGTTGGGCTTGAGTTGCCTTAGACTGTAAAGAATGGTCTACGTATAGTTTTCTGAAAGCGTCAAATTGTTCTCATCTGCGAAGATACTGGTTTTCAACTCGTAATCATTGCTCAAAAATATTGACTTTATGGTATTTGAGCGTAGAGGATAAGTACACAAAGATTGACCCTCATTATTTATTATCAACTTTTAGTTGTATAGGTGAGTTTATGTTTAAGGATCTCTTTCATCGTTCCCGTTACATAGTTTGCCCCGTTTCATATAGTGGCAGTCAATATCCCCCCCCCAATCTTTCTAACATATTGTATTTACAAGTTAATAACATTTTCACAGAACGACGTTTCAGTCGTAGGAAATAAGACTTTTTCACATTTGCACATGAAGGCGATGTGTCTTCTATCCAGATTTCAGTGGGTGACGCTATGAAAGATGACAGTAAGACAAATAAGCAGCTCATAGACGAACTAGCTGAATTGCGTTTGCAAAATGTCAAGCTGAAAAAAACAATAACAGAAAGTAAAGCGGCAGACCTTGTGGCTCAGGAAGCCACACGCTATGCCGAAAGCATTGTGGAAACTGTTCGAGAGCCTCTTTTAGTCCTCGATGCAAATCTGAAGATAATCTTAGCGAACGGTAACTTTTACAACACCTTTAATGTAACTCCCGGTGAGACGATCGGAAGTTACATCTATGATCTGGGAAATAAACAATGGGATGTCCCCAAACTGCGGGAACTGCTTGAAGACATCCTTCCCAAAAAAGAAGCATTTGACGGCTTCGAGGTTGCCCATAAATTCCGGGACATCGGTCAGAAAATCATGTTGCTCAATGCCCGCCAAATATATCGGAAAGACATCAACTCCAAGATAATCCTCCTGGCCATTGAGGACATCACCCAGCGCAAGCAGATCGATACCACGCTCATGGGCGCCATAACCGATCTTGAACGCTCCAACAAGGATCTGGAGCAGTTTGCTTATGTCGCCTCGCATGATTTGCAGGAGCCCCTGCGGATGGTCTCAAACTACACCCAGCTATTGGCTAAGCATTACGAGGGCCGGTTAGATGAGAAAGCCAAAAAGTTTATGGACTACGCAGTGGACGGCGCGATTCGCATGCAGGGGCTCATCAACGACCTTTTGACTTACTCGCGCATTGGAACGCAAAGCAAGCCGCTGGAAAACACGGACACGCACGCCCTCCTGGGTGAGGCGATCAGAAATCTGTCTGCCATGATCGAAGAAAAACGGGCAATCATCACGAACGACGACCTGCCCACAGTGCGGGCCGATGCTTCCCAACTTATGCAGGTTTTTATAAACCTTATTTCCAACGCCATCAAGTTTCAGGGAGAGAACACCCCGCACATCCACGTGTCTGCTCAGGACAAGGGGCGGGAGTGGGTCTTCTCCATCAGAGATAATGGCATAGGCATCGAAAAGCAGTATGCGGACAGGATTTTTGTTATTTTCCAGCGCTTGCACACCAGACAGGAGTACCCCGGCACCGGTATCGGACTGGCTTTGTGCAAAAGGATCGTGGAACGCCACGGCGGCAGGATATGGTTTGAGTCTGAGCCGGATAAAGGTTCGACGTTTTTCTTCACTCTTATGAAGTAAGCCAAGGAGGCATATGACCATGTGTGCAACACAATCAGTAAGACCCATTGAGATTTTGCTTGTGGAGGACAATCAAGGGGACGTTGATCTGACCAGAGAAGCCTTGGAGCAAAGCAAGATTTATAACCAGCTTTCTGTAGTCAACGATGGCGTGGAGGCCATAGAATTCCTCCGGCGCAAAGGAAAGTATGTTCATGCCTCCCGTCCGGACCTCGTGCTGCTGGACCTTAACCTTCCCAAAAAGGACGGCCGGGAGGTCCTGGCTGAAATCAAGTCAGACGATAATCTGAAGCGAATCCCCGTCGTGGTCCTGACGAGTTCCAAAGCCGAAGAGGATATCCTCAAGTCCTACAACCTCCACGCCAACAGCTACGTCACCAAGCCGATGGACCTGGGCCAGTTCTTTAAAGTGGTGCAATCCATCGAAGAATTCTGGTTTACCATCGTCATGCTGCCGCCAAAGGAGTGATAAGCAATGAGCGAAACATTGAGAGTCCTTATCGTTGAAGACAACCCTGGCGATGTTGACTTGATCCGGGAGTCACTGTCGGAAACAGGGCCGGTAAGTTTCCAGATCGAGGCTGTATCGAGGCTTTCTGAGGCTCTTGCCCGGCTGAAAAACGAAGGCATCGATCTTGTTCTGCTCGACCTCGGGCTACCCGACAGCAATGGACTGAAGACTTTTCGTACGTTGCTGAAAGCGGCAACCCATATACCGGTGATCATATTGACAGCGGACGATACACAGGAAATGGCCATTTCTGCGGTGCGGGAAGGGGCTCAGGACTACATCATCAAAGGAGAGCTCGGGAGCACTCTACTTATACGGTCGGTTCGGTACGCCGTGGAACGAAAGCGGGCGGAGAAAGCGCTCTTTACAAGCAGTAAACTTCTCCAAGAAGTCACAGACAACAGCCCGGCACTTATCTATACTCTCGATACAGCAGGCAGATTCCTGCTGATGAACCGCAAGTTTGAAGCCTTATTCGGTGTCCCGAGCGCAGCACTGATCGGTAAGACCCGCGAATCGTTTATGCCGCCAGAGATTGCAGCTAAGCATCGTGCTAACGATCAGCAAGTCATTGCGGACAAACAGCCGATCTCTTTTGAAGAAGAAAACGAGGAGCCAGATGGGAAACATAAGTACCTTTCGATCAAATTTCCTTTGTTTAATCAAGAGGGCGGGTTATCTGGCATATGCGGGATTTCCACCGACATAACCGAGCGCAAGCGGGCGGAGGAGGCTCTGCAACAAAGTTATGACATGATCACCAAGCTCACTGCGCAGGTACCTGGCGTGGTTTATCAATATCGATTGTACCCAGACGGGCGCTCCTCTTTCCCCTTCTCAAGCCCGGGCATGAAAAGCATCTACGAAGTGACCCCTGAAGATGTTCGGGAGGATGCTACCCCAGTGTTTGGGCATCTGCATCCGGACGACCATGACCGCATTGTTGCCTCTATCCAGGAATCTGGACGTACCCTGCAACCGTTCCATTGTGAATTTCGTGTTGTTCTTCCCCGGCAAGGCTTGCGGTGGCGACTGTCTGATGCCTTGCCCGAGCGAATGGAGGACGGCGGCACGCTATGGTATGGCATCATTTCAGATATCACCGACCGCAAGCAGGCGGAGGAAAAACTGCAAGATACCCTCGAAAACCTCAGGAAGGCAGTGAACACGACCATTCAGGTCATGGTATCCGCTATAGAGGTGAGAGATCCCTATACGGCAGGTCATCAAATCCGTTCTGCGGGTCTTGCTAGTGCTATTGCCACCGATATGGGACTTTCACAGGAAAAGATTGAAGGCATCCGCGTGGCCGGTTCCATCCATGACATAGGGAAATTATCCCTACCTGCGGATATATTGTCCAAGCCGAAAAAACTCTCTGAAATTGAGTTTTCCCTGATTAAAGAACATAGCGAAAAGGGATATGATATTCTGAAGAATGTAGAGTCACCCTGGCCCCTGGCAGAGATTGTTTACCAGCACCATGAACGAATGGATGGCTCCGGTTATCCAAGAAAGCTCAAAGGCAATGACATTCTTATAGAAGCCCGCATTCTCAATGTTGCCGATGTGGTGGAAGCTATGGCTTCCCACAGGCCATATCGTCCCTCCTTGGGAATTGATGCAGCTCTGAATGAAATCGAGAA
>CAIVDK010000029.1 GCA_903904655.1 uncultured delta proteobacterium
ACCGAGGAAGGGCACATTAGTGTTGTCGCCCAGAGCGGCAGTTTTGCCGAATCCTTCTCTTATTTTGCCAATACGAAAAATCTCCGGTTCAGCAAGGTAATCAGTTACGGTAACGCTGCCGATCTGGACGGCATCGATTTCCTGGAATATCTGGCGGATGACGAGGACACAAAACTCATCGCCTTTTACATAGAAGGAACCAAAAACGGCTCGCGCCTGAGAGCGGCCCTGACCCGCGCGGCGGAGAAAAAACCGGTGATCGCCATCAAAGGCGGGATGACGGCGCAGGGCATGCGGGCGGCAGCCTCCCATACGGCAGCCCTGGCCGGTTCACCGGATCTCTGGCGCGCCATCTTCAGGCAGAGCGGCGCCCTGCAGGTGGAAAATTTCGATGAAATGGTAGGTGCCCTGATGGCCTTTGATACCTCGCCGCTTCCCTCCGGGCGGGCCATGGCGCTCATTACCAACTCCGGCGGCTTCAGCGTCATCCAGACGGACATGTGCCTGAAAGCTGATATTGAAGTGCCCCGGTTTGCCCCGGCAACTGTCGAGGCCCTTCGCACCCTGGTTCCCGCGGCCGGAACCAACATTAGCAATCCTCTGGACGCATGGCCTATCTATTATAATATCGGGCCGACGGGAAACATCGCCGACATTATCAAGATCGTCGGCGCAGACCGCGAAATTCACACCCTGGTCTTCCAATTTGATCAGTTTCGTTACTTGCGGCGCATCCTGGGGCAAGGCATTGATGATCATATGAAGCGGCTGATCGAGTTGATGGTCGAAGGTTGCGAACAAGTTCGTCAGAAGGAACAAAAGCCTGTCATGATCACGGTTTCACTGGATCCTTACCTGGAAGATGAGGAAGACAGGCATTACAATCTTCTTCTCAAAAGAACGTTCACAGCGAGGGGCTTCCCCGTGTATGCCACTTTGGACGCAACGGTCAAAGCCGTGGCTAATCTATGCCGATACTCCGAGCGCCGTAACCGCGTGCAAAGAGCGTCCCCGATATCCTCCGATATCCTCTTGGGTGTCGCGTGACCTTGGATTTTCCCATGCCGAATTAGCCAGACGGTTAGGCATAAGCGTGCCGGCTGTCAGTTGCTCGGTTGAAAGGGGCGAAATGATTGCGCGGGAGAATGTTTATCAACTTATTAAGCAGTAACTTCAAACCTTAAAGGCGTCTCACTTAGCCCGTAAAAAAAATGCCTTATCAAATACTAAGGGGGTTTTGATGAGCGACGAGTATCTCTCGACAGGTTTCGCTGATGTTGACAGCGCGAAGGATATGGATGCGTACGTTGACTGTTTAACCTTGTTGGATTCGCTTGCGTATTACCAAGAATATAAAATAAAAAGTTACGAGTTGTTGCAGCTTAGGCAGGGACTGATGGTGCTTGATGCTGGTTGTGGTCTTGGCGATGACGCTTGCCGGATTGCAAAGCGAGTCCTGCCCGGTGGGAAAGTAATCGGTCTGGACGCAAGCGTCACAATGATAGAGAAAGCCCGGGCACATGAACTTGCCACACAACTGCCTGTCCAGTTTCATGTAGGAGATGTGAATGCACTGCCTTTTTCCGATAATTCCTTTGCCCGGTGCCGGATTGATCGGGTGTTACAACATATTCCACAGCCACAAAAGGCAATCTCCGAACTAGTCCGTGTTCTTGAACCGGATGGTTTACTGCTGGCATACGATAATGACTGGGGCACGTTTTCGGTAACGTCTCAGAATGTTGAAATTACGCGAACCATAGAGAATTTATGGTGTGATTCTTTTACCAACAACTGGATCGGCCGCCACTTGTGCGACCATTTCATTTCCTGCGGCTTGTCGGATATAAAAATCTATCCCGGTACGTGCGTCATCAATGACTTTCAAACGGCGGACAAAGTGTACAATTTACGGAAAACCGTGCAAAAGGCCATTGCCGGAGGCATGATTTCCGTCTCCGAAGGCCGCGACTGGATCGAAGAACTAATCTATAGAACACAGATGGGCAGTTTCATGGCAGCGCTTACAGCTTACACCGTCATCGGGAAAAAATAGTAAGGGTATCTGCGACGGGGTTTTGAAAGCAACTTGGTATTATCAAATTGATCGGAACAAACCCATTGCACCTGGGGTCTGGAACTGATAAAACTGTTATCAGGAGGTCATAAATGAGGAAGCGTGTAATCATCCTGTTTTTGTGGATTTTTATCCCTCTTGTTTCCTGTTCGGGAAACAGTGGATCAGGCGTTACTGAAGGATCATCCCTCGATACCTTCACCTTTGCCGTTATGTCTGACAATCACGTATATAAAGGTGGATTCGGAGGGGTGGATTCTCCGACTATTACCACTGACATTGTAAATGACATAATTTTACAAAAAGCAAATATTGTATTTTCCGCAGGTGATGAGGTTGCGGGAGTATTTGATACATACACAGAAGCTTTTGCGGAACAATTAACATATTACAAGACGATAGTTTCAACGCCATTAAGTAATGCCGGAATCGCTTTCTATCCGATACCCGGCAACCACGAATACAAAATTGATTCATCGGGTGATTGGGGTGACACCCTCTCGACTTGGAATACTGCGTTTCCTTCGCTACCACAGAACGGGCCTAAAGGAGAAGTAGGCGGCACTTACTATGTCACATATAAAAATAGTCTGTTTATTCTTCTTGATGAATATGCTACGGGATTTGGAACCAATACAAAGGTAAACCAGACTTGGCTTGACAGCATCGCTGCGGGAATGCAGCGACAGCACTTATTCGTATTCGGTCATTCGCCAGCCTTTCAGATTGATACTTATACTACGGATACGCTCGGTAAAAATCCCTCTCTGAGAGATGCTTTCTGGTCGAGTTTGGAAAACGCTAAGGCTGATATATATTTTTGCGGGCATCTTCACAAGTTTGATTTTGCTGCGGTGACAGGTGTATCCTCGCATACCACCTATCAATGTCTGGTTGGGGTAACGGGCTGTCATATTATCTCTCCCGTGGACAGTACGAACCATGCGTCAAATGCACCGAGAACCCTGAACGTCCTTTTTGACAATTACAATAATGGAGAATCCACTGCCTGTGGTTCGCATCAATGCGCCTTCGGCTATACTTTGGTTACTGTTGCCGGATCAACGGTGACGGTTAAATACAGGAAAAGAACGGGGGCTGGAACATTTGTTAATGCATATTCTTATACCTATGAAAATGATGCCTCATATGTGCGACACTAAAGATGCATTAACACTATCGTATACTATAGTTCAAACAGTAGTCCTCCCTAAATTTTAGACTGAATTCACTGTTAACTTGTACATGAACACAGTGGTTACGGCCGTTTTGCGGCGAAAGAAAAAGTAAGTCATTGGGACAATGCTTCCTCACACAGCCCCAAGTTTTTTTACCGTCTCCTCACAGGCATCGACGAACACATCAATGTCGCGCCTGGTGAGCCAAATGCCGGTACTTGTACGAAAGGGGATATCGCTGGGCTCCGGCGCATTGGTCAGTGCGTTACGGTTGGGAATGCAGCCGCTGAAGAAGGCAGCCGCATCCGGCGAAGGTGGCCGGGTAAGGCCACGGCTGTCAAGCCCTCCCATGCCCGTGTGAAAGTGATGCACCTTGACTATGCGCTCCTCAAATGCCTCTGACAGCTTGAAGTCCCGACGCTTAATTTTGCCGGCAAAGGGTGTGAAGGCCACGATACCTGATTTCAGTTCGGGGTCTTGCGTGGGCTGGAGCAGGCAGTCGTCGCCGAACCGGGCAACAAGACGTTGGCGCAGGTAATCGGACAGGGCAAGGATATAATTTTGAATACGCTGTCTGCCGATCACGTCCCACAACTCGCAGACTTCGCCTAGCGCCCGCCAGTCTGCCGATTCAGGAAAACCGTAGATGCTCAGCGCATTGCCTATGTCGAAACCAGCCGGACGCGAACCATCGAGTGGTGCGTCGAGTTGCCCGCTCCGGATGAGGTGAAACCGTGGCAAGAGGCCAGGGTTGGCTGCGTGCTGAGTGTTGCGGACATAAAGAATGCCGGTGCCTCCGGGGCCGCACTGCCACTTGTGACCGGAAATACCCCAGAAGTCTATGCCTATTTCATTGAGTTTTGGGTCGAACATCCCGCCGTAGTGAGCGCCGTCAACTATGGTGATCAAGCCATACTGCTGGGCAAGTAAGGCCATCCTGCGGGGAGGGATTACCTGGCCGTTGGATTGGGTGATAGCGGAAAAGAAGATGGCTTTTGTCTTTCCCGGCCTGATCTGGCGGCGTGCCGCTTCGATGACTTCTTCGGCGGTAGCGGACTGGTGCATTGGCACACCAAACTGGCGGATGGTAACCCCGAACCGTGTCGCGACTCGCAGAATAGTAGCTACGCAATTGGGGTATTCCATGGTTGATGTCAGGAGCTCATCTCCCGCTTTCCAGTCAATGCCGCTCAAAATCATGGATACCGCGTCGGTGGTGTTGCGAGAAATAGCGATCTCATCTGTATTTGCTCCGTAGCAACGGGCGATCTTCTTCCTCGTTTCGGCGGACGGTTCCAGATAGACGGGGAATGGGTCACGGGCGATCTCATCAAGGCCTTCTTTATAGCGCTTCATGATGGGTATCGGCATGGAACCTTTTTGAGCCGGCGTGAAATAACGCTTAAGGGGATTGATGGTGAATGTTTTTGCAAATTCGGTAAAAAAAGCCTCTTCAGTGCCAAGCGTGCCATCCGGGGGACGAACAGGCGCAGTCCATGTCTCCTCTTTGGCCAGGGCGGCTGAAAGCGTCGGCATCATGAGGATAGTTGCCGCCACACCGGTGCTCAGCGTGCTGACAAAGCTCCTCCGGGTCATGCCCTCATGGCCATTCTTTTCCTTTTCCGTCATGATCTTTTTTTCGTTTCCGTTGTCATTCATCTTGAGACCTCCGAAAGCGTTGTATGCTGATAATGCCACTAAAGACTGGTGACGTCAAAAGTTATATAAAAAAGAGGTAGAATTTATTTATTGAAATTGTGAGGACAGCAACAATGTATACAAAATTGGTTCTATTCCCCTTGACATACAAGATCGCGTTTTCTATACTCACTTCCAGTGAAAGTAAGTTCTCATCAAAAACAACATTTAACTTCTATCTGCCTGCAATTGATATCATAAGATCGGGGTGTCAGAGACTTCTTTCAGCAATCGGCAAATGATCACGCAAGGGAGGTAAAATCGTGTCGAGAACCCTTAAAGTCTTTTTCCTGTTGTTCCTGCTCCTGTGCCTGCATCCGGCAGTTCTTTCCGCCCAGTCCCAGAACGACGTCGCTTCTCCGTCGGGAAAGAAGCTGATTGTCGGAATTCTTCACGATCCTCCTTATCTCATCAAAGAAAAGACCGGGGAATGGACCGGTCCCAATGTGGACATCTGGAAAAATATCGCCCAGGACTTAAAGATTGATTACGAATTAAAGGAAATGACGTTTGAAGGTCTGCTGGAGGCGCTGAAAACCAACAAGATCGATCTGGCCATTGAAGCATTCTTTGTCCTGGCAGAACGGGAGAGGCAGATTGACTATTCTTCCGCGCTGGGAAGCACTCGGCTCGGGCTGGCCACCTTGCCGGAAAAGATTCATCACCCGTGGTGGATGGCGGTGAGTACGCTGTTATCCTGGGGGACATTTAAAATACTGGGAACCCTGTGTCTGGCGCTCTGCGTGCTGGGGTTTCTGCTCTGGCTTATCGAGCGAAAAAACAACCCCGATCATTTTGGCGGAGGCACGATCAGGGGCATCGGTTCGGGCATCTACTGGGTGGGTTCGACGTTGGCCTCGGGCGTCTGTTTCGGCATCAACCTGAAATCACTTCCGGCGCGTCTTCTCGGTCTTGTCTGGATGCTTCTGTGTGCTGTAGCCCTGAGCGCTTTGATTGCCTCGCTTACAAACACGATTTCGGCAAACCGATCCATGGTTGACATTGTCAGCGACGAACAGCTAAGGAATATGCGCCTGGGTGGTATCCGGGAAAGCGCCGAATCGATCACGCTGAAAAAACTCGGCGGGAAATATGCGCTGTATGATGATGAGGCAACGGCGTTAAATGCGGTGCTGAATCGTGAAATTGAAGGGTTTTTGTATGACGAAATCACCCTCCATTATTATAAGGAAAACGATTACAAAGACAAAATTTCCATTTTCCCGACTGGTTTCAAACGGATCCCCTTTGCCTTCGGTCTTCCCAAGGAGAGTCCTCTGCGCAAGAAAGTCAATTACGCGCTGCTCAGTTTAATGGAAAAACCGGACTGGGCTTTTCTGCTCAAGCGCTACGGGCTGGGAGAAAATTTTGAGGAAATACAAGTGGCCGATATGGAAAAGCGAAAAAATCGCCATAGGAATTGAAGATAGGGACCAGGGGGGACGCCCTTAAGTTTTTAAGGTAACAGATTAGGTATCTGTATGTATAAGACAATCATGTCTAGATCAGCGCGACGTGATGCCCCTGGTGTGTTGCATCACATCATCATCCGGAGAATAGCGCGTAGACAAATATTTAAAGACAACAATAACGACATCATGATATGAATGGTGCAAATATTGACGACGCGATGAGAGAGGGGCTTGCGGAACAGGAACCTACGCACATACCGAAAGGGCGCATGAATGGGTAACTCGACCATTAAAACTGCGCGTACCGTATTTCTATCCGATCTTGGCTAAAAAAAATCAGGAGGTTTACTACCATGTCTACCAGAAGAAATCGTCCAGTTGAAAGTCTTAACGCTGTCGAACGACCACTCATGAACGCCCGCCATCCACTCTTCCTCTCGCGTCAATCAAATTTCCTATCAGCAAAGCCCTGCGGGTATTTACTGGCATTGATATTTTTCTGTCTGTTCTTTATCATTCCGGTCATAGCGGAGGCGCAGCCAGAGGCAGTAGTTTATTGGGCTCCGTGGGTAACAAAAACCACGACAACTTCCGCGACCGTAAATTGGTACGGATCAAACAGTACGGCGGGCAATATAGAATACGACACTTCGAGTTATTATATCGCGAATGGCAGCTTTAGACACACGAAAATTAATGAGACAACGGTTGCCTATCAACATGTACAACTTACCGGCCTTGAACCAAATACATCTTATACCTACTGGGTAAGGCCTTCAGGCAGTTTGAACCAATTTACCCCCCCCCGCACGTTTCGGACGATGCCGGTCAGCGGTCCTTTCACCTTTATTGTCATCAGTGATACTCATGCTCAGTTGGGACGGTTTAAACACGTGGCGGATGCCATTGCTGCAAATGAAACGGATGTGCTTTTTATCCTCGACGGCGGGGATTATACCGGGCATGATTCTAATGACGAATGGATCCAGTATTTCGTAGCAGGCGACAACATGCTCAAGAAATTTGCCATCTTTAACACAGTTGGAAACCATGAATATCATAATTCTACAGCGGACGCGCCCGCAGTTCATTACCATGGGGCCTTCGATATACTTCCGAACGGGGCACTGAACCATTCATTTGACTGTGCCGGTATCCGGTTTGTCATTCTTGCAAGCCCGGATCCTCTTACTGCCCTTCCTGGTGGAGATCCGCATACTTCCCTGGCCCTTGCCCTGAGCCAGGCGCCCTGGCTTCGAGATCAGCTGGACAATAATATGTTAGGAACATTTACCATCCATCACCACCCGATCTGGGATTTTGACAGAACCACGCTTAATCCTGACCTTCAACCATGGGAAACCCTGTATCATGCCTACCCCATCAGCGCGACTTTTGCCGGCCATACCCATAATTACCAGAGGTATTCGGTGAAGGGAATTCCCTATTTCGTCGTTGGTAATGCCGGGGGCAATTTTTCAGACCTTACACCACCCCCCTATGCGGAGGGGTGGGTAACCGGAGAAACAAGGCAGCTCGGTTACCTCAGAGTCACGGTAGATCCGGCCAATAACACAGCGACAGCGACGGAAATTTTCGTAGCCTCTGTTGATGATACGGTTGTTCCTGAGGTAATTAACGTCTATCCCACACCAATTACTTATGATACCCTTACATTTTTGTTGAAGCCCACAGGTAGTTCGAGTGGGGGTGTAGGTAGCGGTGGTAACTGTTTCATTGCCACGGCGGCTTTCGGCTCATACTTCGATCCGAGCGTGAAGATATTGAGAGACTTTAGAGACAAATTCCTGTTTACAAACCATATCGGCCAATCTTTTGTCAATTGGTACTACAAAGTATCCCCTCCCCTAGCTGATTTAATAAGTAGCAGAGAGATTATAAAAACGATTGTGAGAATTCTTCTGCTCCCGACGGTGGGCTTTGCTTACCTCTGCTTGAAGGTGGGGGTTCTTCCGACGCTTCTGGTCTTTTTCTTCACTGCAGCCTTTATTTACTTGGGGCTAAGAAGATTCTATCGCTATCGATATGCATCACACGTGTAAATTCAATTATCGTGGTGTCTGTGCGCCGAAAGAATATATGAATTGAAGGGAAAAGAAGTCGTCACCTGTTAGTAAATTATTGTATAATGGTTGACTTATGAAAACGAATATTTCCTGTTTACTGTTGATGTGTCTGTCGCTTATGATTATGTCCTGCGGTGACAACGCTAGCTCTCCGCTGGTCACAGGCTGGGCCATCGGTTGGTCAGAAGACGCTGGCATTTCCAGCGTCAAAATTCTGAAAACGGACAACGGCGGAGCAACATGGACACTGCAAGCGCTGCCTGTCGGCTGTGAAGGATTTCGGGGCAATGATATTAGCGCCGTGAATCATCGTGTCGCCTGGGCGGCAATGAATTCAGACATAGACAACCCTAATAGCGGTATTCTGCATACCGCCGACGGTGGCACTTCCTGGACTATTCAAGCGATTCCAGACGGCATGACCAACCGACAAATTAAAAACATCAAAGGCGTAAGTCCAACGGAGGCCTGGGCAGTAAGTATTGGCGGCGATGTCCTGCATACCACCGACGGTGGCGTAAGCTGGAATATTGTCGAGGTAAAGGACGTTGACGGTATCATAATTGAGATGACACAGGTCAACAGGATGGATGTAACGGGACAGGATATCTGGATTGTTGATGTTAACTCGCATGATTTGGGTGTAATTCACTCGCCGGATGGAGGACTCACCTGGTGGCGAGAATATCTTCCCGATGTCCTTCACGAGCATGGGCCTCTGGCCATCTCGGCGTTTAGTTCACTGATCGCATGGGCGGCGGTGAATTCCGAAGGTTACCTTTGGTGGACGGGAAACGGTGGTCGCTCCTGGAACAAAAGCACAGACTCAATTTCCGGAACGGCGGATTTTGATGATATCTGCGCAAGTTCCGCCAATGTAGTCTGGATTGCCCAAAACAACGGCTTATCCAGTGGCGGCGTTGCCGCGCGCGTCATTGTTACCAACGGCATATTTTCCTCCCATCTCTTTACGGACATCAATTATATGATGGAGGGAGTGGCAGCTATGAACGATAACGTCGCCTGGCTGGTCGGCTTTAAAACGTTTACCGCCGATCCATCACTACCCAAGGGCGTGATCTATTTCACCAGCGACGGCGGACTAAACTGGCAGTTGCAAGCCATGCCGGCAAATGCCCTGGACGTGAATTTGTGGAAAGTGTCGTTTGTGGGGGCAAGGCGTTAATTCCCATGCCATTCAATTCTTAAGGTGACCACCGATATGGAAACCTTGGCTGTTACCTTCTTGACTTTCCATTCGCATAAGGGCATTTATATTTTAATGTTCATCGAAAAAGGAGGCCCACATGATACGGAATGTCCGATCTGTTTTGTTTGCACTTATCATCGCAATTGGCTTGGCCGGTTGCGGAAGCGGAGACAGCCAAAATGCCGACACAGACGATACAACGGAACACGACAACTGGGTGTATTTTGATCCCTGGAAGGATAATATTCCGCTCGCGTACGCTCAGGATGACCACTCGATCACAAGTGGACAGCCCTGGGGCGGCGTTTCTACGGGCAAGCCAGATCTGGACTGGGGAATCGACGTGAAGGCCGGTCGCAAGGGATCGAGTGGCCCTGCGGCTTGGTTCCGGTCAAATGCCTCAGCCGCTACGTGCACAGCGGATTGCAACACAGACTGGCCGTCCGATCTGAACTTCGCCATCAAGGGGACGATCACGATCGACGGTACGGGATATCCCGTCACAATCGGCCAGGGCTCGGCCTTCGGTAGAAACAATTGGTGGATCGGCGGACCGGGCTGGACTATCCACTCTGGGGTTTATGCCAACGTCATGACTCCCGATGGAAAATACGTTATCATGCCGGTAGATAACACTACCGACCAATTTTGGATAAGGACTTCTTATTCGTCGAAGTCTCGGAGCGACTAATTCGAATTCCAAAATGCGCGGAAAGAGAGCTCACATATCACTTGGCAGCGGCGTTCATGTCCTGAGGGATTAACCGTGTGCAAAGGGCGTCCCCGATATCCTAAATGGGTTTGGATTTCAGGGGGTATTCTCATTGTAAAAAAGGACTTATGAAAAATAAATTCCAATTACTGTTCATACTATTGATGATTATCATTGTTTCGCTTCCACCCATCTGTTTTGCAGAACAACCAAATCCTAAAATCTGGGAGCCTCTTAAATTTAATTCATATTACAATAAAAAAATTATCACGAAATCACCTGACGTTCTATTAGTCTGGACATATAAGACTATGACGGATGATACCAGGGGAAAGAGGGTTGAAGAAGTAAAGAAATATGATTTAGAGAAATCCATAAAATACCAAAACTATCACCACGAAACTGTTTTGTGGAATATTGATTGTAAGAATAAACTGATCCTGATGGAAGAGTTTATCGATTTTGACAAAAATGGAAAGGTGTTGGACCGTTATAGATATAACAATAGTGAATGGAAAAGTATTCTACCCAACAGTGGAGGAGAAAAATTATATCAACATGTTTGTATAACCCAGAAAAAACCATCTAAAAAGAAAAAGTAATTTTTGCTTTTATTCATCAACAGTAAGGGAAAAAAGAGTCAAGTCATCGTCTGTTTGTCCTTGACATGCAAGATATTTGTCCCGATACTTTCCACAATTCTTTGAAACGGAGGATCTGTTAATATGGTGGACATGACATTGTGTAAGAAACTGGCCCAAGCCGTTGGAGCAGGAGAATCACCACTGGTTCCAAAGATTTTTGAGGCCCTGGTTAATGATGATGAGGCAGAGGTCATGCTTTTAGCGTCCCCCCCGGCAACTGCAGAAGAATTAGAGGAAAAGTCCGGATTGTCCAGGGATGTAATCATGACGATGATGGATTCATTATTCCACCGCGGGTTGATCTTTAAAGCCACAAAAGGCGGCGAAAAGAAATTCTATCGCGTAAAATCAATTCCACAAATGCACGATTCCACCAGTCTGACCCCGGGAATATCAAGGCATGTGCTGGATCTCTGGAAAGAGTACATGCAGAACGAATGGCCGAATTACGGTCAGATGATCATGGATTTCCTGCCCGGCGCCATCATGCGGGTTGTCCCCGTCAATGAAAGTATCGAACCGCAATCACAGATTCTTGCCTATGATGATGTCGTGAAGATTATCGGGGATGCGAAGACGCTTTCCGTTACAAATTGTTCCTGCCGCGTGATTTCAGGGGATTGTAAAAAGCCGCTGGAAGTTTGCATGCAGGTCGATCGCGCCGCTGAATACAATATCGAACGGGGTACGGGACGAGCGTTGTCCAAAAGCGAAGCGGTCGAAATCCTGAAAAAGTGCCGGGAGGAAGGGCTGGTGCATGTTGTTGATAATCGCCAGACTGTAGGCCATGTCATCTGCAATTGCTGTAATGATTGCTGCCTGAACTGGGCTATTATGAAGGGACCAAAGAAATGGGTGGCGCCCAGCCGTTTCGAGGCTTTTGTCCATGCCGATCTTTGCAGTGGATGCGAAACGTGTGTGGACCGATGTTTTTTCGACGCTCTTTCCATGAAGGGTGATCTGACCGTCGTAGATCCTGAAAAGTGTTTGGGATGCGGTGCTTGTACCGTCGTCTGCCCGACGGAAGCCTTAAAGCTCAAAGAGGTTCGACCATCCGACTTTGTTCCGGTTTGAGAGTAACAAAAGGGCCATAGAGGTCAAATCTTACTCTTGACGTTTGATCACCCAAAATAGGGAGCTCATACAGATGTTCCTAATCACCAAATAATGATAATGGAGCAATCGCCATTATATCGTTAACGGAATTTTCTTTTAGAAAGGAAGGATGCTTGCCATGAAGACTGCGGAAAATCTCGATTTCTTATTCCATCCCCAAACAATCGCTATTGCCGGTGTGTCGGAGAAGGTCAAACAATTCAATGCCGGCCTGAAGTATCTGGAAGGCCTGATGCAATTCGGATTTAAGGGAAAGGTCTATCCGATGAATCCCACCGGCGGAGAGATCATGGGGATGACCATCTATAAAAGCGTGAAAGATATTCCGGATAAAGTCGATTTTATTATTTCCGCCATTCCCGCCCCTTATACGCCGCAGCTCGTGGCGGATGCGGCCCAAAAAGGCGTCAAGGCTATCCATTTTTTTACCTCGGGTTTCAGTGAGATTGAAAATGTTGAAGGCAAGCGCTTGCAGGCGGATATCATGGCCAGAGCAAAAGCCGGCGGAATCCGTGTGATTGGACCAAATTGCCTGGGTCTTTATTGTCCTTCCGGCGGTCTTTCTTTTAATGCTGACTTTGAAAAGGTAATCGGCACGGTTGCTATGATCTCTCAGAGCGGGGGCAATGCCGCGCACTGCGTGCAGGAAGGCAACAGCAGAGGCGTGTTTTTCAGTAAGGTCATCAGTATGGGGAATGGCGCCGATCTGAACGAATCTGATTATCTGGAATATCTGGCGCAGGATGAGGAAACGACAATTATTACCGCCTACATCGAAGGCGTCAGGCAAGGACCCCGATTTTTCAAAGCTCTGAAAACAGCCGCAAAGACCAAACCAACCATCATATTAAAAGTTGGCACATCCGCATCAGGAGCCGAGGCGGCGATATCGCATACAACGGCCCTGGCCGGTTCCGATCAAGTATGGGACGGCGTACTTAAGCAGGCAGGGGCCATTCGCGCCGGCAGTATTGAAGAAATGATGGACATCACCCTGGCCTTTCAGCATATGCAGGTTCCCACAGGAAACAAGATTGTGATTATCGGCATTGGAGGCGGCGCCAGTGTTCTCCTGGCGGATGAGTTTGCCCATGCAGGGCTGGTGCTGCCCAGGTTAAGCGACAAGCTGCGGCAAAGCCTGATTGAATTGTTTTCTTCCGAAGCCGGCAGAATTTTTAAAAATCCCATCGACCTCAACAATTTTGAAAGTTCTGAAATTTTTTTCAAGACAATGAAAACACTTGACCAGAGTGCAGAAGCGGACCTGCTCGTCATCCACGTGGCGTTTGACCATTTCGGCCTGATTTCCATCCAGGAAAAGGAATTAATGATAGGCGTGTATCTCCAGTTAATCAGTCAAATCAAAAAGGAGATGAGCAAACCGCTGGCGGTTATCCTGCACAGCTACAGTTCGACGGAGATGCGGAAGCTTGCTCTTGATGCAGCCAAGGATTTATCGGCGGCAGGGATTGCCGTCTTTCCCTCGATACAGCGGGCGGCTCTGGCGTTGAGCAAGTTTGCGGGCTACCATAAAAAACACAAAGCAGCGGTTCCGGCGACGTAGAAGAAAAAGGGGTTTGTATTTGACTTACGATTTGAAATATTAGTGGAGAATAATCATGGTAAAAGTTGATGTAGAGAAGTGCATTGGATGTGGTACCTGCGCGGCGGACTGTAATATCTTTTCTATTACCGTCAAAGACGGGAAGGCCGTTCCCGGCAAATGGTGTCTGGAATGCGGACACTGTACCGCGGTATGCAAGCAGAAAGCCGTCACGTTGCTTGGCGATTATGATCCTTCCGAGGTCCTCGAATATGACAATCCGGAGACGTTTGGGATTGCACCGGATCGGCTCCTGAATTTTGTTAAATTTCGACGAAGCGTCCGTCAGTTTACCGATGACCCGGTGAGTGATACGGATATTGCCCGCATACTGGAGATGGGGAGATACACGCAAACGGGCGCAAATTTTCAGCCTCTGCGTTATATTGTGCTGACAAAAGAGACACTTCAGGAGATTACGCCGATTGCTTTAAAAACTTTGGCAGAGCTTGATGTCAAAAATGTTGATAAGAAAGCGATGCGGGTGCCGTATCAATACCTGGATTTCCAATCCACCTGGATTAAATGGAATCAGGTTTATCAGAAAACAAAGAGGGATTTATTGTTCCATGGCGCACCCAATGCGCTGCTGATTGTCAGCCGTACCTGTAACGAGGTGGACGGCTGTTTCAATACGGGTCATCTGGAGCTGATGATTAACGCACTCGGCCTTGGCGCCTGCTTAATGGGTTTTGGAACATTTGTGTTTGCTATGTCACCCGAATTAAAACAAAGGGTCGGGATTCAGGAGGGTGAATCGGTCATCTTTATGATGGTTTTCGGGCATCCCAATGTTAAGTATCTCAGAACCGTCAGCCGCAAAAAAGTGAGATACGAAAAAATATGATTGGGGCATTCGGAGGACGCAACACATAACTCGGGCGTGAATCTTTACTCTTGGCAATGAAGTTGGAGAATTTGATGAATAAATGTCTTGTTATGGTTGATTTGCAGAATGATTATTTCCCCGCCGGTAAAATGGAACTTGTCGGCATGGAAGATGCTGCGGAAAATGCCCGGCTTCTTTTGGCTGAATTCAGAAATAAAAAATTGCCGATTGTTCACATACAGCACATATCTTTTGATCCTAAAGGTTTCTTCTTGCCTGGGACAGATGGCGCAAAAATAAATAACACGGTAGCTCCCCAGGAAGGCGAAGCCGTTGTCGTAAAAAATTATCCAAACAGTTTTCGGAATACGTCCTTATTGGAAATCCTGAAAGATTTGCATGTTGACGATCTGGTAATCTGTGGCGCAATGAGCCACATGTGTATAGACGCAACAACCCGTGCAGCTTTTGACCTGGGCTACCATTGTGTTGTCGCCGAGGATGCCTGCGCGACAAGGGACTTGATGTTTAAAGACAAACGCATCAAAGCATCAGCGGTTCATGCATCCTTTATGGCCGCCTTATCATCACCTTATGCCAAGGTGGTTATGACCAGTGACTTCGTGAAGAATGTGGCGTGATTCAGCTTTCAGCCTTTGACCTTTCACGTCACATCTTCCGCAGCTCGGTTTTCAATATTTTCCCGACCAGGCTCTTGGGCATGGCGTCCAGAAAAACGATATATTTGGGTAGCAGGAAGTTGGTCAGCTTGGATTTGCTGAAAGCCAGAATATCGTCGGCGGTGGCTTTTTCACCCGGCTGCAGGACGACAAAGGCTTTGATCTCCTCGCCGTATTTTTCATCCTTCACGCCGACGACCGCCGCTTCCGACACGTACGGACACGTGTAGAGAACTTCTTCAATGGTCCGCGGCGAAATGTTTTCACCGCCTTTAATGATCAGATCTTTTTTGCGGTCCGTGATCCAGAAATAGCCGTCGCCGTCAACATAACCGACGTCGCCCGTATGCAGCCAGCCGTCGCGGATCGCCTGCGCTGTTTCTTCGGGCCGATTCCAGTATCCTTTCATAATCTGAGGCCCGCGGATGACAATTTCGCCTTTTTCGCCCGCGGGAAGCTCTTTCCCGTCGTCATCGACAATGCGCATGTCCGTGCCGACCATGGGAAGGCCTATGGACCCGATCTTTTTTAAACCATGCATGGGATTGCAGGAGTTGTTGGCGCCGGCTTCGGTGAGCCCCCAGCCTTCGATGATTTCAAAGCCGTACATATTCTTGAACTTGTTCCAGGTCTCCACGGCCAGCGGCGCTGAACCGGATACCCAGTATTTCATGGAACTTAAGTTGAATTTCTTCGGTTCCGGATACAGCAGCATATAGACGTACATGGTCGGGACGGCGGCCAGGATGTTGGCCGAATACTTTTCAATCGAAGAAAAAATAACATTCAGGTCAAAGGAATTGAGCAGGACGCTTCTGTTCGATCGAAACAGGCTCATGTTGGTCGATGCAATGCCATAGGAGTGGCAAAGCGGCAGAATGCTGATATAAGTCATGCCGTCCGTGGGTGGAAAAGTCTGGTGCTGCATGGAGGCGTTTGCGTAAAGCGTGCCGTGGGTGTGAATGACGCCCTTGGCCTTGCCGGTGGTGCCGGCGGTGTAAATCAGGGCGGCGATATCATCATCGCCCGTGTCCACAATGGCAGGATCTTCCGGGCTTTGATCCACAAGCGAATGGTAGGAGAAGGTTCCTTCCACCGCCTCATTTTCAATGAGAATGACGGTTTTCACATCAGGCGCCTTGGCCTGGCAGGCGCGGATTTTGGGCAGATACATTTTGCTGCTGATGACTATTTTTGCGCCGGAGTCCTTATAGATGTGAGCGGTTTCTGCCTCGCCGATCATATGGTTGATGGGAACGATCACGGCGCCCAGCCTCCAGGCGGCGGAAAAAGCATATAAAACCTCCGGGCAATTAGGCGCCTGCACAATAATCCGGTCGCCGCGTTTTACCCCCAGATTTTTCAGGGCGGCGCCCAGCTTTCTTCCCTCACGGACAATTTCCCTATTGGATATTTGACGATCTTCGTAAATGATTTTGATCAAATCCGGTTTTTCAAGACCTCTGGCTTCATTGAGTTTTGCAATATTCATGGTCGCCTCCTGTTCCATCAAAGTGTGGTTAATGGTGTTTGTTATGGCTTTGCGTGAATATGTTAATCAAGCAATCAGGGTATCGTTGTTCTTAATAAATTTCGTTTTATTGCATGTACAAAAGAGAAATCAGTTGCTTATCCGGGCTTGCGTGTTACAGTCAGCCGTCTGATGATTTTTGGACGTGTAAAATATCCTGATCAAGTTGAGTCAGTTGCCAGGCATATTAGCATAAGACGGCCATCAATAAAAGATAATCTCTGTTGTCTGTGAAAGTTTTGATCAAATGACGCAAGCCAAAAACAGCTTCAAACCCGCCGTCCGGAAGGCTCCTTACAGTGGGGGGCAGCCAGCCGGTGGCCGTCGCACACAGGTGCGAGAATCGGGTGTTCACGGGAAGGGCGTTTATGCTCTTTGTCCCATCAAGGTCGGCGAACGGGTGTTGGAGTACCAGGGCGAGATCATCACCTGGCGCAAGGCCCAGGCCCGCCACCCCCACGACCCCAGCCAACCCAACCACACTTTTTACTTTCACCTGGATGAAGGCCATGTCATCGACGCCAAGTATAATGGCAACTCCGCTAAGTGGATCAATCACTCCTGCGAACCGAATCTGGAAGCCTCTCAGGACGGTTACCGCGTCTTTCTCAAAGCCCTGCGCGATATCGACCCCGGCGAAGAACTCTTTTACGACTATAGTCTCATCATCGAAGGTCGTAAAACCCCCAAAGTCAAAAAGGAACATGCCTGCCTGTGCGGCGCCTCTGGCTGTCGGGGTACGATGCTGGACATTAAGAAGAGGCCGAAGGCTAAAGACTAAAGACTAAAGGCTGAAGGCTAAAGGCTAAAGACTAAAGGCGTTAATGGAAAGTTTTACGTTTTAGACAAAACATATTTTGGCAGGCATGACCGATCAGCCGTTAGCTCTTCTTGCGCGGATAAAATCGGCAAACATCTTGGGAAGCGGCGCGCGGATGACCATTTCTTGTTTGGTCTGCGGATGCAGAAAGACCAGCCTGGCGGCGTGCAATGCCGAGCGCGGCAGCACCAGGCGCTCTTGCAGTTCCGCGGTAAGTCCGTGTTTGATAAAAGTGAGAAAAGCGGTTTCATCTCGACCATAGAGTTTATCGCCGACAATCGGATAACCCGCGGCCAGCAAATGGGCGCGTATCTGATGAAGCCTCCCCGTTTCGGGGAAGCACCGGACCAGGGAAATGTCGCCCGCGGTCAGGATTTTTCGGAATCGCGTTAGAGCCTTTTCGGTTCCGCCCGCCCACGCCCTGCGCTTCTTGCTTACGGCGGATTCACGATCACGTCCTAAGGGCAAATCGACGACTATCTCTTCATCGGGGCAATTTCCATGCACCAGAGCCAGATACTCTTTTGATCCTTTCGCCAGCGATTCGGACAGAGCGCCCGCACTTTTTCCATCGAAGGCCAGGAGGATGACGCCCGACGTTTCGCGGTCGATGCGGTGCACTGGATAAACCTTGCGCCCGTAGCGATCATCAAGCAAGGCAACCAGTGTATTGTTAAAATACCGTCCCGAAGGGTGGACCGGCAAATTTCCCGTTTTATTGACGGCAATAAACCATTCGTCCTCATAGAGAATGGTGATCCTTGCATCGACATCCGGTTCAACGATTCCGCTGCCGTCCCAGGCCATCAATTCTCCGCCTTTCAGCATTGTCGCGGAATCGGTGGCTATCACGCCATCAATCGATAACTTTCCGGCAAGAATCTCCTGTTGCCATTGATCTTCTGTCAGATAGGTGAACCGACCGGCGCAGTAACCGTCAAGGCGTTGAGCCGATGGAAGAAACGGAGTCCTGGATGTGATGATTCGTGTTCGTGTCATAGTCAGCGAACAGGATTCCTTTGCGTCGCGTTTTCGATTTTGAGCTGCCTGACTAAAAAACTATCCAGTTGATTGGCAAAGGCCT
>CAIVDK010000030.1 GCA_903904655.1 uncultured delta proteobacterium
AATGAGGTATTCGTTAAGGGCACCGATCCGTTATTCGTGATCATGAAGGGAAGGGTTGCAGATAGTTGATCGGGAAGAACGAGTGTGCCGAAATCAGCACTGGCAGGGTTCAGGACAAAGGAAGTCCCGGGCACAGTGGCATAGTTAATCACATAGACCTCGTCCTCAATATCGCACTCGTTCGTACCGGATTTAATTCTGAAAAACCCGCCTTCACCCCAATCCGGTCCCCAACTGTTCTTGATTATCCAGGCCTGTTCCGCATCATCGTAACCGACGATAGCGACCATATGCCCTCCCTCCGCCACTCCGGTTACGTGACTGTAGACTCCCGATTGGTAGGAAAGAAAGTCCGTATAGACGACAAAGCCCGTTACCAACGGTCCATATTGGACGATGGCGTTTTTTATGGCCTCTACGGATGTGGCAACATCTTCAAAGCCTGTAACCCTATAAGTATTTTGCTGCATTTTGGCGGTACAGGCTCCAGTTATTCCCGTTCCCCCGGAATTGTAGGGAGCGTCGGTTTCCAGTGGAATGCCGGCTGTCTTCAGGTAGGACATCGCAAGGTCGGGGTACCCGCCTGAGCACCCTAAATTTTTGTCATCGCACGATACCATCGCTTGTTCTGAAAGGTCCAGATCCTTATCGGGCGTATGGCTTGTAATGAGTATTCTGGATTCGAGTATCGCCGTGCTGCCAAAGGCCCAGCATGAGCCACAGTTCCCCTGGTCTCTCACACCTGTGACGTAATTGTGGCCATTGACGTTTCGCCAATCAATCTTAGTGGGGAGACGATTGACTTTTGCAGAAAACCGATAGGATTTGGCCTGGTGGCTAGACTTTTTGAACTCTATCGGCAAGAGGCGGCGCCTTATTTCATCGGGCGATAGTTTCAAGACAGACGCTTCCCCGGCAACCCAGTGGGCACCCCTATCACGGATGGCCTGATTGATATCTATCGCCTCAAGTGCCAGCAAAGGCGAAGCAATGAGTATGAATAACAGGGATACAATGAAATTAATGATCGTTTTCTTCATCTTGTTCTGCAGCAACTCAGGCATTAATTCTCCTCATGATCTCAAACTTTTCACAAGCACTAAACGGTTTCCAGCTGAAAGGCGAACAATTGGTGGCAAATATTGGGATCAAATCTTTACCGGCCTGCAACTTAAATATGTATCGGTTTTCTCATTGAAAAGATGTAACAGTCGTCACAAGCTTTATCCTTCATATCATGTTTACCGAGGGAATAACATCATTGATAACTGGGTGAAAGGTTCTATTTTGATTGCTTGCCCTGCTCGCCATAATCAGCACGATGACCGGGCAGGAGCAACCACTAGCCTGATCGTCCTTGCAGTGATTTCAGCCCGCTTAATAAATCCGATAGTGTTTTTATGGTTTTTGGGGAAGATGTATTAATGTCCTCAACGCAAGACCTTTTCATTTTCTTCACGTCTGGTTGGAGATTACGGAAGTTGCATAAATCTGCTACTTCAATATTTAGTCCTTTTGCTAGCTTGACCAGGGTCTCGATAGACGTGCTCTTTTCTCTTCTTTCGATTGACCCTACATGGGTGAGATGAAGCCCTGACATAAATCCGAGTTTTTCCTGAGCATAGAGCCGTCTGCCAGGGTTTATGGTTTATAGAATCCTCCCGCAGATTACCCCGTCCTGTGGGCGGGGTAATTCACTACGATAGCACCGTGTTGCTTATGTCATGTATCGTCCACCATTGACGAATAGAGTCTGCCCTGTGATGTAGCCGTTCCTAACCAGCATTAACACAGTGTCGGCGACCTCTTCGACGGTTCCATATCGGCCAATATGTGTCTTCGTAGGATTGACGGGGAGATCTTTCGACATATCCGTTAGAATCAAAGATGGAGCCACGGCATTCACCGTTATTCCCTCTCGCATCGTGAAAGAGGCATACCCGTGGGTTAGTCCCAGTAGCCCCGCTTTGCTGGCAGCATAGTAGGGTCCCACAACTCCCCCGGTAGCTGCTGCACCAGAGGCAATGTTGACGATTCTCCCCCATTGTCTGGCACGCATGCCCGAAAGGACGGCTTGAGTCACTAAGTATGCTGATTTAAGATTGATTGCCATGACCTCGTCCCAGCCTTCTTCTGGGATTTGATCCCACGAATAGCGTGGGGCAATCCCGGCATTGTTAACCAGGATACTGATGGATCCCAATTCCATCTCTATCTTTGCAATCATGGATCCAACATCGGATGCTTTCGATACATCTGCCCGTACAAGAAAGGCGCGCTTTCCCAGATCTTCAATTAGCTTGCAGGTTTCTCTAGCTGCGTCCTCCCGGAACCGGAAATTTACGGCAATATCTGCACCGGCTCCGGCAAGCGACAATGCGCACCCCCGGCCAATACCACGCGCAGCGCCTGTTACTAATGCTACTTTCCCCTCAAGCGAATACATGGGTTGCAATCCTCTCTTTTTGCCAATATCTTCTCTCCCCTCCACGATAAAGGAAATATATGGCTTTCTGTGGTTTCGACAACTCAGATCTGAGATATAATAAAATGTTGTGTTTAGGAATATAGGCGGTGTATTCACCGGATGGTTGCTTCGCGACAGTCAGCCGGCCAAATAAAAAGAGAAAGGATACACGCGCCATGAGGAAAGATAATGTAAGAGCGATAAATAAGCCAGAGACTTTTATTGAAGACCCTAGCAACCGGTATCTCGCATAAAATGTAGTATCCGGCCATAAGCTATGATTCAAAAGAACGGACCCCTTATTCAAATACGATCGTAAGAGTCAAGTGCCCAAGCATTTTTTTTACTGATTATTGAAATCGTAATGCTTCTTAATAATCTTTCTTCCGAATAGATGCCAATGATCATTTGTTGTAAATATTTCTGGTTTCCATTTTTGCCTGTTTTTACCCCGACCACCTTATAGTTCATTTGGAAATTCTTAAGCCTACTTGGTAAGGATTGCATTGACATACAAAACCAAATTTCTTATACGTCACTCCACAGGAAGTTTCTATCACTATTTTATTCATCAGCAATGATTCGTTATGTAAAGCCAGGATATAAGGAATAAGGCGAAGAGCAATAAAATGTACTGATCTATATAACCAGCGCACAAAATAGGGGGCCTATATGAAAAGGTATGGGGCATTCATCAAAGAAGAGAGTAAAGCACTTTTGTGGACAAGGAAATCATGCCGATCAGAGTCCAACTCGACGAGAGCCGCGATGTCTGCGAGGAGGTGATCGATAAACTTGTCAAGATAGGGCTGCAGCGTTACGGACTTTCGCCAAAGTACGGCGGTGTTCAGATCGGTTCTGCGGTCGAATATGTTGCGGTTTGCGAGGAACTCGCCCGAGGGGACAGCGGTCTTGCAACGGAGATGACCTGCCCGGAATGGCTATTTGGGCCTGCGATGCGGGCTCGCAATAAGGCCGTGCTCGAAAAACTGATGGTTCCATTCTGCTCCGATCAGCGCCATACGGCCTGTTTCGCATTGACCGAACCGGCCGGTGGTTGTAACGGCGAGGATCCCACCCAGCACGGCATGACCATGCGGACGACCGCCAGACTCGATGGCAATGAATGGGTAATCAACGGATCGAAGCGGTGGCCAGGCGGTGCAGGAATTGCCGACGTTTACGGCATCCTCTGCACAACCGATCCGTCGCTGGGAGTAGATGGAGTCGCGTTGATTTACGTGCCGAATGGACTTCCCGGTCTGACATTCGGGAAACCGGAAAACAAAATGGGGATGCGCTTCAGCGATGTAAACGCGGATGTCTACCTGGATAGCGTGCGTGTGCCAAAAGAATACCGCCTGGCCGGACCAGGAGAAGACTGGAAACTATTCCGTGCCGCTTTATCATGGGGCCGGCTCAGCAGCGCCGGATTTGCCATCGGAAACGCGCAGGCTGTATTGGAGATTGTTATCGATTATACAGCGAACAGGTTTTACAAAGGAAAGGCCGTTCGAGAACATACGCTTCAAGCCGCGATGATCGCCGACATGGCCATCGGAATCGAAAGTGCACGTGCTTATTACCTGAGCGTTGCCTCTATGTTCGACCGCGGCAATGAATTTGGCGATCCGGGCGATCATTATTTGATGGGAAAGGCGAGTGGAGCCAAAGTCTATGCCTGTGATGTCGCGGAGATGGTCTGTAACCGGGCTATGGAATTGATGGGTGCATACGGTTACTCTAAGGAATACCATGTCGAGAAATACCTGCGCGACTTCAAGATCATCCAGTTGTGGGAAGGCGGAGGACAGCTCGGACGACTCGAAGCGGCGATGGGTTATTATCCCATCACCTAACCCCGATGAACGTGAGAAATAGGGGGGCAAATCTTTATTCTTGACAGTTGATTTATTATGATTGTTACGGCAATGTTGTAGAATTGAAAAATATTGTCGAACGCATGATGGTCATGGCTAGTGGAGACGAGGTGACCCAAAATACGTGCCAGTGAGGTGAAACAATTCTATGAAAAATGCCTATCGCATCAACTATAAGATTGAACCCGGGCAATGCAGACTGGAGGATGTTTTTACGGATATCCGCACTTATGATATTTTGTCTGCTATCTTTTCTGACGAGAAAGAAATCTCAAGAGTCATGGAGAACATTAAGGTGATTATAGTGGACGAGCCAAACGAGATGTTTGTGGATAACAATGATGGTACCATCACTATTGGTCTGAAATACTTGCGCTGCTCCCCCGAAGAAATCTTATATTTGGATATCACTCACGAGTTGTGCCACGTCAAGCAACACCTGCAAGGACGAAATCTTTACGATGAGAGGGTGGCTTACGTGGATCGAGAAACCGAAATCGAGGCCTATCAAGTAACTGTGCGAGAGGCTCACCGCATCGGATTGAACGATGATGCCATTTTCAATTATCTCCGCGTAGCGTGGATCACGCCTGAGGAGCACAAACGGCTTGCTCGCAGACTGAATGTTATCACTTGATAGAGAACGAAGTTTATTTGACACCAGATGTAAAGGCTTTTTAACCAGTTCTTCTTCCTGTAATAAATGATGCTGCTTTTTTCGGCTGTTTTAATTTGAGGCAGCGTGCCGGAGAGGACTGTCTGAATTCTGTAAAAAATGCCTTTTGGAAAGAGGGCAGGCTAAAAGATGGGCATATTTCTCAAAAGGACGGATCTCGCAAAGTGCCTTGAACGCGCCCATTAGAGCAGCCCCCTACATTTCGGGGTCAAGATTTCCTGTTAAGATTTCCTTGACATACAAGGCCGCATTTCTTATACATCACGCCACAAAAAGGACGTTCTTATCAATCAATTAATATTTTCAACTGCTTCATAGGACTTGTTGTAAAGGGGGACAAGTCGGTAATGCAAAGCCGAGTTTCCTTAATGTCTTCAACGGAAAAGAGCGGCACTTGCCGAAGTTGTAAGTGACCGGGACGGAATTCATCGTACAATGGTTGTCCAACATCAAATTGCTCTGTTATCGATTCCTTGGATGCTCGGGATTGTGTCGAGTATCGTCATGATTCTGTTTATTTACGGTTTGGTCGCAGCGACACCCGCAAGATACAGAGAGAGAGTTAGTATTCTTCTCGGGATGATCATCCTGGCCGAAGTTGCCTCATCACACGTATATCTGTCCACAGTCCTAAGAACGTGGAACCTTGTGGATTCCCTACCCCTCCATGCCTGTAGGCTTTCTGTCATAGTGAGTGGAATCACGCTGCTAACAAAAAGCCAAATATCATACGAATGTTCCGCTTATCTGGGGCTGCCCGGTGGGCTGAACGCCATCTTAACCCCGCAACTCAATCAGGGGATTGACCCCTGGATGGTGTTTGACTTCTATTTTTTGCATTCGATGGTGATCGTCGTTCCTATACTGATGACCAAATTCTATTCGTCGGTTCCTCGACCGCATGCTGTACCGTACATGTTTGCAACAGCGAATCTCGCGGCCATGGTTGTTTTTCCTCTGAATTATGTATTGGACGCGAACTATATGTACTTAATGCACAAACCCATTGCAGATAACCCGTTCTTTGTGGGGACATGGCCATATTACATCTTGGGCCTCGAGGTTATAGTATTGCTGCACCTGTTGCTTATGGATCTTTTTTTCAGGGTCGGGTTTTGTTCTGGGCTCCGGAACCTAGCCGCAGCGCTTAGAAGTATCAAGATGTCTCGCCGGCAGATTTGATCGTTAGTAATCGTGAATTATGCAGCGGTCGTGCTGTTTCGGTCAACTAAGGACTAAGGGTGTCAGTGATGTAGGTTGAAAAAGTGGACACCAATGATTTGATATAAAAAGTCAAGTACATGTTTCATCGATTATCATTTAAAAGGGTGGTGTCCGTCAGAATTGCCTAATGCTTTGTTACAAAATGGAGAAAATACCACCTCAGCTTCAATATGTAATCCCCTCAAGGCAATTGTCTTGAGGGGATTCTTTTATTCCACGAAGCCGGACAATATTTTTTCTTTATTGACAGAGTTTTACTTTCAGTATTACTGATATCCGTAATCCAAACTGGATGAATCGGTAAGCTTGAAAATAAAAAAGCAAAGGAATACGAGAATCATGGAATTCCCCTGGTTTAAGCATTACGCACAACATGTTCCCCACACTATCCGCTATCCCGAGAAGCCCATACACCATTTTCTGACAGACACTGTAGCCAAACATCCGGATGATGTGGCCATGACCTTCAACGACCAGCATACTTCCTACAGAGAGCTCAATGAAAAAGTAAATAAATTTGCTCTGGTCTTGAAAAATAGCGGCGTGAAGAAAGGTGACAGAATCGCTTTCATCATGGTGAATTCCCCTACCTATGTCATCGCTTTTTTCGCGTCAATGAAACTTGGCGCGATTGTGGTCAACATCAGCGTCGGCATTTCAGGCGAGGAACTCATCCACTGTCTGAATAATGCGGAGGTAACAACCGTCATCACTCTGGATCTGTTTGCTCCAAATCTTTACAACGTGGTCAAAAAAACATCCGTCAAAAAAGTCATCCTTCATTCCGTCTTCGGTCTGGAAAAAAAGCTGTCTTTGGAAGAAGACATCCCTCATCCACAAGTCTTCCTCGCATTGCTTAATTCGGTTGAAAGCGCCGCAGAGCCGGCAGTAGAAATTTCTCCCCGGGATGTGGCCGTGCTGCAATATACCAGCGGCTCCACCGGAATGCCCAAGGCGGCAACCCTGACCCATGCCAACATTGTGGCCAGCGTGCTCCAATCCAATATCTGGATGGGAGTAACGGGCGCAGGAAATGCCGCCGTCATGTGCGTGATCCCTTTTTTTCATGTTTTCGGGATGTCGGCCTGTATGCTGGTTTCCGTGCTTAAGGGATACCGGATGATCCTTCTTCCCCGCATTGACCTGATGGACATTCTTTCTCTGACGAAGATGCTGGAAACTTACAAACCCATATCCTTTCCGGCTGTGCCCAGCCTGTGGACGGCCATGATGTCCCTTCCTCCCGCGGCCGCCGGAACCCATTTTTCTTCCATTCGGGTTGCTATCAGCGGAGGAGCGCCTCTGCCGCTCTCAGTCCATGACAAGTATGAGGAGATCACCGGCAGGAAAATTATGGAAGCCTATGGTCTGTCCGAGGCCTCTTCGGCTACCCATATAACACCTTGTCCCAATGGCGCACCAAGAGGCTCTATCGGGCTGCCTCTTCCTGACACAGATGCAAAAATTCTGGACATGGAAACTGGTCGAAGAGAATGCCGTGTGGGAGAGGTTGGCGAACTTGTGGTGAAAGGGCCGCAGATCATGCAGGGATATTGGAATAACCCGGTCCTTACCGCCACAGTCTTGCGTGATGGCTGGTTTTACACCGGCGATATGGCGCGTGTCGATGAAGAGGGATACTTCTACCTGGTGGACAGGAAAGATGACTTAATCATTTCCAAAGGTTTCAACATCTACCCCGGCCAGATCGAAGACATCCTAAAGCTGCATCCTAAAGTGAAAGATGCGGCGGTTATTGGTATTCCTGACCGAACCAAGGGACAGGCTGTTGTGGCAGTGATCGTTTTAAAAGAAGGCCTGGAAGGCAACAAAGAGGAATTTCTCAAGTATTGCAAAGAAAACATGCCCGACTATCGATTGCCAAAAACCATTCTTATCCGCGAGGTTATCCCTCGGGACCCGGCAGGAAAGCTTCTGAGGAGAATATTGAGGCAGGACGCTCAGAACATCTAATGGAGAATGAATCAACCACCTCGCAGCAAACTGCGGAGAATTGACGCTCGCCCCGCAACAGCGGGATTAAAGTTTTCTTTGCATCAAACCATTGCCTGTTGGAAAGGCCAAACAAACCCGCCGCTTCGGCGGATCTGTTTGGCCTTTGTGTTTATAAAAACAATTTGTTGATCATTGCCTAGTTTGAAAAAAACTAGATAATTCCCGCCCCAGCCACCGTGTTCGAAATTGAAAACAAAGTGACAATTAAACTGTTAACGAAACCGCCCAGCCAGATGGAACCTGTTTTTCTGAATAAGAGCCTGGCGAATACGGCGGCCAGCGGAAGAATAAACAGGAAATTCCATACGAATAAGCCGGCAAGAGCCGAGGTCATGTTGCCGGGGGGAGGAAACGGAACGGAGGGGAACAACTTAACGCCGGTACTAAACAAACACGCATAATCGAGAATGGTTAATATCGCTAACCCGGTTATGGTTGAAAAAATCATCAGCACAATATTCTTTGTTTCGCTTGCTCCTCTTATTCGAGTGAATGAATTCAACAATAAGCTGTTGATCAGATAGAAGAACAAGAAGAATGGTAAGTATTTCAGCAAAATCCAAAACTTAATAGGTGTGAGCGTCTTGATGCTGAACACCCAGAACCGTGCGTCACTCAGGAAGAAGAAATTACTGATGACCAACAGGCAGTATGTTGCTACGAAAATGATGATGGCCAAAAGAGCGCTTTTCCAGATATTGACACCGGAAAGTTTCACTCCCAGATTGGCAAAAGTCACATTATTTTTTTTCATCACCAGGAAATAAGTGGCGATGAATATTGCCAGTAAAATCGCGCCCACCAACAACATCAGCAGTACCGTGCCGTTGATACAAGGCATCTGGAAGTAACTGTTTAAAGGAAATACAGTGGCCACATATCGATTCATCGACTTGATGGCAATCGGATAACCAATAGCCCAGTTGAATAAAAACGGCGCCGGTAGCAAGCATGCAATAAATAATATCCAGTAAACCAGCTTGTCCTTAGCTGTCTTTATAATGGTCGGAGCGACAGGTTCGCGCTGGATGATGGTTTTGAAATAAGGAATCTCCAGCATCAGAAATGCAAAAGGAATGATGAAAAGGAAAAATCCTACTAATACCAGACCAGTAAAAAACTGCTTCCACGGCCAGGACTGTTCGGTTGTGGGTAGAGTTTCCTTGCCTCCTTTTAATGCGATGTCGAAAGCATCAAGTATATAGCCTACAGCCACCGTAGAAAAATGAAGCTTGGGGTGCTCGATTGGCGGCTGGTAAATCACTCTCAGTTTGCCTTGGGCGGCGGTGGCGATGGCTTCTTCCCGAGTAAGTTTTTTATTGATTCCAGCCGCATAGTAGGCGCCGTATTCAGCCCCTGGAAATCCCATGGCCGCGATAGCTTTTTTCGACATATTAATGTCGATGCCTGAGCGAACTTGCCACATATTATTCGCCCACTCATCAAACTGGCCGAACACAGCACAGACATTAACCGGATATTTATTGAGTAACATATCGGTGACTTCTTTGTTGGGTATAAGAGCCTGCGAGGTGGGCACCACAATTTTGGGGACGATAATTGCGGGATTTTTTTCCTGTTTGGCGAATGCCCTCAGGGCGCCAAGCTGCACATTACTGCCGCCCAAGGAATGACCGACCATTCCGATTCTCTTGGCATCAACATAGGGCAGTGTGCCCAAATATTGCAGCGCTGCATAGGCGCCCATATCCGGAGCTATCCCCTTATTGATGCGCGGATCAGCGAATGACGAGCCGCCGTGATCATAGGAGTCGATGGCGATCACGACATAGCCGCGGCGGGATAGCTCAACAGCGTTGATATCCTGCACTTCCCGGGTGTTATTGAATCCGTGAATGGAGACAATGGCCGGTGCGGGATTTTCTACCGTTACAGAATCAGGAACATAGAGCAATGCGCTCATGCGGGCGCCATCTTCTGTAATATAGGTCATGTCGGTAATTTTAACCTTACCGCCACTTGTGTGTACCAGATACGCGCCTAGCGAACCCAGCAAAACAAGCGCAACTGCAATACATAAAAATGCAACGAGTTTCTTTCTGTTATCCATGTTCCCCCTCCTTTAAGAATTTTATCTATTGCTACTGGAAGCCCCCAACATTGTCAATGAGTAAAAAGTATGCATTTATCAAACAATTAACAAGAGCTTAGCGTAATTTATTTCCTTATTGACAGTATGCCTTTTCAGTATTACTAAAGATTTACAAAATTTGAAAATATACGAGGAGTTATTGATCAATGATTATCGTGACAGGAGGCGCAGGGTTTATCGGCAGTGCTTTTGTCTGGAGGCTCAACCAGGAAGGCATCGACGACATTGTTATTGTTGATCGCCTGGGAACTACGGATAAATGGAAGAATCTTGTGAATCTCCGCTTTGTTAATTACATTCATAAAGACGATTTCCATGAAATGATCTATAACGACACGGTACGCTTTGACGTTGACGCGATTGTCCATATGGGCGCCTGTTCATCCACGACGGAGCGCGATGCCGATTACCTCTGGCAAAACAATAATGTGTATACCGGTCTTTTGGCCGAATACGCGATTGAACACGGTATCCGCTTTATTTACGCCAGCTCGGCGGCGACTTATGGCAACGGAACACAGGGCTTTTCGGACGACCACGGCAACATCAATAAGCTGAAACCGATCAATATGTATGGCTATTCCAAGCAGGCGTTTGATTTGAGAGCATTGAAACATTCCTGGGAAAACAACATTGCCGGCATTAAATTTTTCAATGTTTTTGGCCCCAACGAATACCACAAAGGGGACATGACCAGCGTTATCTTTAAAGCCTTTCATCAAATTAAGGAAACAGGCAAAGTACGCCTTTTCAAATCCTATCTGTCCCAATATCCCGATGGCGGGCAATTGCGCGATTTTATCTATGTCAAAGATTGTATTGACGTCATGTGGTGGCTTTTCAAGAATCAGGACGTCAACGGCATTTTTAATTTAGGGACCGGCAAGGCCCGAACCTGGAATGATCTGATCAACGCCGTTTTTGCCGCGATGGGCATTAAGCCGAATATTGAATATATTGAGATGCCCGAATCGCTGCGCAATCAATACCAGTACTTTACACAAGCGGAAATGGACAAGCTCGGCGTGTCAGGCTGCCCGGTTGATTTTTCAGCGCTTGAAGATTCCGTGCGCGATTACGTGGTGAACTATTTACAACAGACGGATCCACACTTAGGAATGTAATGATGAAAAGAGATATTGTCTGCATCATCCCCTCGCGTTATGAATCCAGTCGCTTTCCGGGAAAGCCCCTGGCCGATCTTTTAGGCAAGCCGATGATTCAGCATGTTTATGAAAGAGTCGCTCAAGCGCAAGCCGTTCCTTATGTCGCGGTGGCTACCGACGATCAAAGAATATATGACGCTGTAAAAAAATTCGGCGGCAATGCCATTATGACCGCCGTAACACACCGTTCCGGCACAGACAGAATATCAGAAGCAGTAAAATCCCTGAATCTCTCTTCCGAAGCCGTCGTCGTCAACATTCAGGGTGATCAGCCAATTTTTGAGCCGGTACAGGTTGATGAAGTGATCCAGCCTTTAATCGATGATCCCACGGTCGTTATGTCCACATTGATTTACAAGATTATCCTGGATGAAGAAATAACGCATCCGCACGCCGTCAAAGTTGTTCTCGATCACCAGAACTTCGCCCTTTATTTTTCGCGGGCGACCATTCCTTACGTGCGCGATAAGAAGCTCAAAACCGACTATTACAAGCATCACGGTATTTATGCCTACCGCCGTGATTTTCTCGACACCTTTACTCAACTGCCGGAAGGAAAACTCGAAAAGCTAGAAGCCCTGGAACAACTGCGCGCGCTGGAATACGGTTACAAGATTAAGTGCGTTGTCACACCGTACGACTCGGTCGAAGTGGATAATCAGCAGGAGCTGGACCGCGTGCGCCGGATTCTGACCGAAAAAAAGTAAAGACAGCTATTTTAAAATAAGGCGGAACAACGGTGGCGGAATGAATTCGCCGGGTTGCGCTTTAATTTTTGTCGAAAATGTCTCGCAGCCGTCGGCTTCAATTGTTAAATCATAATCACCCGCTGGAAGATCAAAGAAAGCAAAAGAATTCTTAAACGCATAATCCCGGGACGCAAGAAAGGTGGCGAGCACTTCCCTGTCGCTCATCTTATCGTTGGGTGCAAGCGACCGGGAGATCCCCGGACCGGTTAATTTGATGGTGCGGATTTTCACGCGTTCCGGCAAGTCTTTGAAAAAGCCCCAGAAACTGTCATCGGCAGATGTTGCAGCCGTCATAAGACCGGCAACCATTCCCTGCGGTTTCAAAATAAATCGCGCTTCCTCTATCTTTCCCGCTTTTATATCAAGGGTTATTTTATCCGGTTCGGTTTTAAAACCCAAAGCGCACAGACTGACATCATATTTTTTAGGTACAATAGCCCCCGTTTCTTGCTCGGACAGAAAGGGATCAATTTTGAGCTGTGTTTCCTTTTCATCCGTTCCGGTGGGAGTCAGCACAAGAGCCATCTGCGAAGGGATTTTTGTATTTTGCGGATCAAATGCATGTCGAACACGCAGGTATCCTTTGGAACGAACATATGTTTTATCTTTATTGGCTTCTGTGCTGGCTAAGACTGATTTAAATTGGGACATCATTTCCGGACTGGAAAGGATACTGACATGGTCTTCGTTAAGTCCGGTCGTTTTAAGGGCATCGGCCTGAGCTCTTAAATCCAGCATGCTTTCCAGAGTGACCGTATTGTCATTATTTTGCCGAAACAGGCTGCCACCTCCCTTATGCCCGAAAAACAAGTAGTAACGTATTGAGGGGTCCAGTTTCGCGCCCAGCACCCGTTTGATGTATTCGCTGTCCGGTTCCACATCTTTCCAGCTGGGAATAACTGCGGGTGATTGTCTCACACCTGATTTTGCCCGCTGCTCCCCGCCCCAGGGTGTTGAAATCGAAACAAAAAGCTGTATGGTATCGTGGTAGTTATCCTCCCTGGCGATAATGGCGGAACGGGAGACCAGTCCTCCCATGCTGTGCGCGACAACATATAAAGATTCAAATCGATACTTTCTGTACAGGTCATAAAGCTTTGTCCTAAGCAGGAAAGATGTCGTATCCAGGCGTGCGCCGGACGGATAGTAGAAAATCCAGGGCTGATAGCGCGAACGGTCAATATTATTGATAAAATAAAGCCAATCCTGAGGCGAGCCCGCAGCGCCGTGAATGAAAAGAATCGGGGTCTTTTTGGAATCGTAAGGTTCTATAAAAAAAATATTGCAGCCTATCCGTTTAAAAAATTCCAGCGGCGTCCAGAAACCGCTCAGTCCATTTTCGGCGGAAAATACCGGATCGTTGAGATTCGCTAAAGTACCGGCTGAAGTTGAAGGTTTTCTTTTTCCACCGGAAAATTGAACCAGCATATTGGCAAAGGATGAAGCGGGTTTTTTTGTTTTTGGCGTCATGATGATATCCAACCCGAAGACAACGCCGCCCACCTGTGTTTTCACTGAATCGGGTTTTCCGTAATAGCCCGACCATTCGTCCTGATTATAAGAGAGATCTCCGTTTTTGTCCTCAAAGGCAAAAATTTCATAATTTCCCTCCTGGACTAACATTTCATATTGTCCCGACCCGGATAACACCGTGTAATCGGCAATCGTTACAACACCGTTTTGATTACTATAAGCTACGACAACAATTGGGTTTTTCAGGGGAGAAATACGGATGATTTCACCAATCAGAAGGCAGGAATCTTTAGAAAACTGGACATCTTCCCGCAGTTTGACGAGCGCGCAGCCGCCGAGGTTCCAGGCAATAAAAAACAGGATGAGGAGGGGGATATACTTTCTCATGAATAAATCCTTTATGATCTGATTACAAGGAAATATTTAATCCTTAAATATTGCTCCTGTTGACGCGGATGTGACCATTTTCGCGTAACGCGCCAGATAGCCGGTGGTGATAGCCGGTTGACGCGGCTTTAAGCTTTTCCTGCGTTTATCCAGTTCGGCATCGCTGACTTTCAAATTCAGCTTTTTGGCCGGAATATCAATGGCAATGATATCGCCTTCCTTAACCAGTGCAATCGGACCGCCTTCCGCCGCCTCCGGCGAGATATGGCCGATAGCCGCGCCCTGCGTACCGCCGCTGAAACGTCCGTCTGTGAGCAACGCAACGGTCTTATCCAAACCCATGCCGACAATCGCCGAGGTGGGCGAAAGCATCTCGCGCATACCCGGGCCGCCTTTGGGACCTTCATAGCGGATAACTACAATGTCGCCGCCTTTAATCTTTCCACCGAGAATCGCCGCAATGGCGTCGTCTTCGCAATCGAACACGCGGGCCTTGCCTTCATTGATTTGCATGGCTTGAGCCACCGCGGATTGTTTCACCACGCCGCCATCCGGTGCGAGGTTGCCGCGTAAAATAGCAATACCGCCTTGTTTGGAATATGGATTTTTTAAGGGCCGGATGACATCATCATTCAAAACGCGGGCGCCTTTTAAATTCATCCCCACTGTTTTTCCCGATACCGTCATTGCCTTTTCATCAATGAAGCCAAGTGGGCTGATCGTCTTCATCACCGCTTGAATGCCGCCAGCCGAATCCAGATCTTCGATATGGTGATGACCTGCTGGACTCAATTTACAAATGTTCGGTGTTTTCTCGCTGATTTTATTAAAGAGCTCTAAATCAAGTTTGATGCCCGCTTCGTGAGCAATGGCCGGAATGTGCAAGACGGTATTGGTGGAACAACCCAGTGCCATGTCGACAGCCATGGCGTTTTTAAACGCAGCGAGTGTCGCGATGTCGCGTGGTCTCACGCCCTTTTTAAACAGATCCATAATTTTCATGCCCGCGTATTTAGCCAGGCGATGACGCGCGGCAAGCACGGCCGGAATCGTGCCGTGTCCGGGAAGCCCGAGCCCCAGTGCTTCGGTAACGCAGTTCATAGAGTTGGCGGTGTACATGCCGGAGCAGGATCCGCAACCGGGGCAGGCGCAGTCTTCAAGTTGCTGCAAGTCAGAGGATGTCATTTTTTTGGCTTTCACCGCGCCGACGCCTTCAAACACCGAGATAAGGTCAACGGCTTTGCCCTGAAACTTCCCCGCGAGCATCGGTCCGCCGCTGATGAAAATGCAGGGAATGTTGAGCCTGAGCGCCGCCATCAGCATGCCGGGAATAATCTTGTCGCAATTGGGAATGAAAACGAGCGCGTCAAACGGATGAGCCATGGCCATGATTTCAATGGAATCGGCTATCAGTTCGCGGCTGGCGAGTGAATATTTCATGCCCGCGTGCCCCATGGCAATGCCATCACAAACACCGATGACCGGAAATTCCACCGGCGTGCCGCCCGCCATGCGGACTCCCGCCTTAACATCCTGGGTAATTAAGTCCAGATGGATATGTCCGGGTATAATTTCATTGGCGGAGTTAACCACGCCAATCAGTGGACGCGCAATTTCTTCATCAGTATAGCCCATGGCTTTAAAGAGAGACCGGTGCGGCGCGCGCTCCAATCCTTTTTTCATGAGATCGCTTCTCATTGTTTTTCTCCTTGGTTGTAGGGAGCGGCTTGTGACCTTTAGGTTATCAAGACCGTTCCCTACGATTTAGGTAAGATTACCGTATCTGCCTACGGCGGATTAGCAATGACAAATATGGTTATTTATTTCTTTTTTCCGGCCTCAGCGATCGCACGGCTAGGCCCGCCTGCCACAGTTCGGATTCGCGCATTTCCTTGAGTTCTTCATTGAGAAGCTCTTTGTAGTTTGGAGCGCTATTCACCCGCAAAACCACTTCGGTCTCCTTGCCGGTAGCGACGGAATTATAGAGTTCGGCGAAGACTGGTTCCACCGCTTTGCGGAATTTGTGCCGCCAGTCCAGGGCGCCGCGCTGTGCGGTAGCCGAGCAGTTGGCATACATCCAGTCCATGCCGTTTTCGCCGACCAGACGAATCAGGCTCTGTGTGAGCTCCTCCACCGTCTCATTGAAGGCTTCGCTGGGTGTGTGGCCGTGCCGGCGAAGTTCCGCATACTGCGCTTCCATCATGCCCGCGAGTGCGCCCATCAGCACGCCGCGTTCGCCAGTCAGGTCGCTGTAAACTTCCATCTGAAAGGTTGTCGGGAAAAGGAATCCCGAGCCGATGGCGATACCCAAAGCCAACGTGCGTTCCATCGCGCGGCCGGTTGCATCCTGATGAACAGCAAAGCTGGAGTTGATACCGCTGCCATCGAGGAAATTCCGACGGACGCTGGTGCCGGAACCTTTGGGCGCGACCAGAATCACATCGACAAAATCAGGCGCAATGACTCCTGTCTGTTCTTTATAAACAATGGAAAAGCCGTGCGAGAAATAGAGAGCGTCGCCTTTTTTCAGGTGCGGTTTGACTTTCGGCCAGAGGATCATCTGCGCCGCATCGGAAACCAGATATTGAATGATGGTTGCTTTCTCCACCGCTTCTTCAATCGGGAAAAGCGTCTGGCCGGGTACCCAGCCATCGGCAATGGCTTTCTCCCAGTAAGGTTTGTCTTCCGGGGACTGTCCGATGATGACGTTGACGCCGTTGTCTTTCATGTTGAAAGCCTGCGCGGGCCCCTGAACCCCGTAACCAAGCACCGCGATCACTTCTTTTTTAAGGATTTCCTGTGCTTTTTTCACCGTGAACTCTTCTGAGGTCACCACGTCTTCCATCGTACCACCGAAATTAATTTTTGCCATAAAACCCCCTGTTTATAATGTTGCTATTAGTTATTATTGTTGAATATTTATTTTAATCTTCCAATTTCAAGGCGATAAGGCCTGTTCTGGTTATGTCCGTAATGCCGAGCGGTTCCAGGCGTGCCAGAGAAAAATCAATTTGTGTTTTATCTCCCGTTATTTCGACAATAACATACTTGTCTCCCGACACTATTACTTTCCATTTATTCATGTCAATAGCCTTTTTTACCGTTTCTGAATTCTGGGTCGTCAGATTCAGCCGGACCAGAACCATTTCGCGATAAATCGATTCAACATTGGTCAGGTCATCGACGGAAATTACATCAACCAGTCTTTGCAGTTGATTTTCAATCCGGGTAACGGTGGCTTGTGACCCCGCGGTGGTCATCACAATTTTCGATATGTCGTTTTGTGTTGTCGTATTCACGCAAAGGCTATCAATGTTATAGCCTTTGCCGCCTAATGTGCCGGCAATTCTGGCCAGCACATCGGGTTTATTGTGCACCAGAATTGAAATGACATGCGCCTTTTTTTCCATTCCTTTTTTCCTTTCTATATATTAAATTTAATTGATTATTTCTCTCGATCCCAGCGTCATCTGGCTGATCGACTCACCCGGACGCACCATGGGATAGACGCATTCCTCTCGTGACACGCGGAAATCCATCAGCACAGGCTTGTGGACGGAAAGTCCTTGCTTCAACACAGTTTCTACTTCGGACGGCTTGGTCGCGCGCAGGCCGATGATGCCGAAAGCCTCCGCCAACTTCACGAAATCCGGCGCGTAAGTCATATCGGTATGTGAATAGCGTTTTTCATAAAACAATTCCTGCCACTGACGCACCATTCCCAGATAACCGTTATTTAACAAGACAATCTTCACGGCGATATTATACTGGGCGGCAGTTGCCAGTTCCTGAATATTCATCTGGATGCTGCCGTCGCCGGCGATATCCACCACATGCTTATCGGGGAAAGCGCATTTGACGCCGATAGCCGCGGGCAGTCCAAATCCCATGGTGCCTAAACCCCCGGAAGAAATGAAAGAATTGGGACGATCAAACTGGAAAAACTGCGCCGTCCACATCTGATTCTGGCCGACTTCCGTTGTGATCAGGGCATCGCCTTTGGTGAGTTTATGCAGCGTTTCAATAACGTATTGCGGTTTGATGATCTCGTCGTTCTGACAGTAAGTCAGGGGCACTTTTTCACGCCATTCGTCAATTTCGTCAAGCCACGTTTTCCTTGATACGGCATCCTGCGCATAGTGATGTTCTTCGAGAAAGCGCAGGAGATCTTTAAGCGTCGCTTTGGTATCGCCGATAATCGGCAGATCAACGGTAACATTTTTATTAATGGAAGAAGGATCAATATCAATATGGACAATTTTTGCGTTGGCGGCAAAGGTTTCAATCGTACCGGTCACGCGGTCGTCGAATCTGACGCCCACGGCCAGCAGGAAATCGCAGTGGCTGATCGCCATATTCGCGTAATACGTGCCGTGCATGCCCAGCATACCCAGCCACAAGCCGTCACTGCCCGGAAACGACCCGAGACCCATCAGTGTGCCGGTCACGGGAATCTGGTATTTTCTCGACAGGTGGGTTAATTCTTCAGATGCCTTACCGAGGATGACGCCGCCGCCGGTCATGATCAATGGTTTTTTAGCGGCTTGGAGCATATCAAACACGTTGGCCATTTTTTTGGGCGCCGGTTTGTGCGCTACTTCATAATTGCGGAATTTGATATTGGCCGGATCATAATCGGTTTGCGTGGCCATGACGTCTTTGGGCAGATCAACCAGCACCGGTCCCGGTCTTCCCGAGCGGGCGATATGAAAAGCCTCTTTAATCGTCGAGGCCAGTTCTTCAATGTTGCGCACCAGGAAGTTGTGTTTGGTGCAGGGTCGCGTGATGCCAGTAATGTCGCATTCCTGAAACGCGTCGTTCCCGATGAGGCTGGTCGGTACCTGTCCGGTAAAAACCACCAGGGGTATGGAATCCATATTCGCTGTGGCAATGCCGGTGACGGTATTGGTGGCCCCCGGGCCGGATGTTACCAGGCAGACACCGACCTTACCGGTTGCGCGTGCGTAGCCGTCGGCGGCGTGCACCGCGCCCTGTTCGTGACGCACTAAAATATGCTTGAGGTCGCTTTTATATAGTTGATCATAAATGTCTAGGACCGTCCCCCCCGGATAGCCAAAGATAATGTCAGCATTCTCTTCTTTAAGCACTTCCAGCAGGATTTGTGTGCCTTTCAGCTTCATGTTTTTTGACTCCTCCATCATATTTTACATATCCACGGTACTCAACTGCCTTTAAAAACTGAAAAAGCCGCCAGTTTCTTTTAGGAAAAAGCGGCTTTGTGTCTATAAAACAAAGCCGCGGGCTTTTCGGGGCCCGCGGCTGATATCCTTTTTCTTAAAGATACCGGGCGGCAGACCCCATAAGTACGACTACTACAACGAGCAATCTTACGGAAACTTGTATTTGAATTCTGCCACTGTCTAAATCTTTAAGAAACATAATGACTTCCTGATAAATTTGTCTTTCTTTTAACGAAAAAAGCCCCGCTTGTCAAGAGGCATTCTCAGTTCGATGTATAATTTTATCGGAATAATTCTTCTTTTTCTTCAGTTACATCGTCTTCTTTTTCCCCCGGCAACGCGTTATCCAGAAAACATTCATAGATGGTTCCCGCCCCCGATCCTTGCGTCGGGCGTCCGGTTTTGTGATCCACCTTGACAAAAACAATGCCTTCCGGAACGGGGAAGGTCTCCACCGGCGTGCCCTGCAGGGCTTTTTCCATAAAATAGAGCCAGACCGGCGCTGCGGCGCGACCGCCAACTTCATGTTTTCCCAGAGTTTTTTCCTGATCAAAACCGATCCAGACACCGGTAATCAGAGATGGTGTAAACCCGACAAACCAAGCATCACGGATATCATTGGTGGTTCCCGTCTTGCCCGCAACCGGTCGGCCGATACTTTTCACCCTACGACCCGTGCCGCTTTCCACGACGTCCTGCATCACATAGGACGTCATGAAGGCGATGCGGGGATCAATCACTTGTTCCGAGAGCAATTTGGTCTCTTCAAAAACATTGCCGGTGCGATCAACAATTTTGCGGATAAAGTAAGGTGTGACCTTTTTACCCGAATTGGCCAGAACGCCATAGGCGCGAACCAATTCCTGTAAGGTAACGCCCGACGATCCCAGCGCGAGGGAGAGATTCCTAGACAGCGGAGATTCAATGCCCATATTGGCAGCGTAGGACGTGGCGTAATCAATGCCGATATCCTGTAAGATTTTAACGGTGACAACATTTCGGGATTGTACCAGAGCGGTCCTCATGGTAATCGGCCCCAGGAATTTTTCGTCAAAGTTCTTTGGTTTCCACAGACCATCTTCCTGTGACGGGTCTTCAAAGACAATCGGAGAGTCTATAAACCGCGTGGACGGATTCAGGCCTTTATCAAACGCCGCCGTATAGATCAGAGGTTTGAAAGCGGAGCCCGGCTGACGGCGCGACTGAATCGCCCGGTTGAATTCGCTTTTGCTGAAATCGCGCCCTCCGACCAGAGCGCGAATTGCGCCGGTTTTAACATCCATGCAATAAAGCGCGCCCTGCGCTAGACCTTTCTCGTCTTTGCCCCGTTCTTCCATTTCCGTCAAACCCCTGATGAGTGCGTCTCGGGCCGCTTTTTGCGCCGATAAGTTCAGGGTTGTGTAGATGGTTAACCCTTCCTTGTAGAGCACGTCCGCACCGTATTTCTCCTGCACATAACGGCGGACATGTTCGACAAAATAGGCGGCGACTTTATCCTTCGGCTTCATGGGTCTAAGTTTCAGAGGAGCGGCGACGGCTTTATCCATTTGTCCTTCGGTAATAAAACCGTCTTCCTTCATGCGGGTCAAAACGTAAACCTGCCTTTGTTTCGCGCGGTCAAA
>CAIVDK010000031.1 GCA_903904655.1 uncultured delta proteobacterium
GCATAGTTCTTGTAAATACAGGCTGTGGGCCTTATTAGTGTTATGAATACATGACGTCCCCACTCTAAAATCGCCCAAAAATGATTATGAATATTAAAAGAATTTCCGTTGCATGGCCGCTGCGTTTGGTGTAGTACCCTGGCGCGGCTCGCAGAATGCGCAGAACCGTCCAATCCAAGCAAAGAATAACCATTGGAGATTTTTCCATGCAGAAACAACTCCTTGAAGTCCGCCTTCCCCTGGAGGGTCGTCTGGATTTTACCTACCGCTGCAATAACAACTGCCGCCATTGCTGGCTGTACATACCCCCTGGAGATAGTGCCCGAAACCTGGAGCTATCTTTTGACGAAATCAGGAATTTTGTCGATCAGGCTCGCGCCCTGGGGACTCGCCGCTGGTTTATCTCCGGCGGCGAGCCTATGTTGCGCCCGGACTTCCCGGAGATATTCGACTATATTACCCGGAAGACAGTATCCTACAGCTTGAATACCAACGGGACCCTCATTACTCCGGAAATAGCCCGTCTGCTCGCCCGCAAGGGAACGAAGATGGTTGCCCTCTATGGCGCGACCAAGGAAACGCATGATCATGTAACCCGTCACCCCGGAAGCTTCGAGAAAGTCATGGAGGGTTTCCGCTATCTCAAGGAAGCGGGGGCCGGCTTTATCGTCCAGCTCATACCCATGCGTGACAACTGGCATGAATGGGAAAAGATGCAGGATCTGGCCAAATCTCTGAGCAAACATTGGCGCGTCGGCGCGCCCTGGCTCTATCTTTCATCCTGCAACGATCCGGAGCGTAACGCCGAAATTCTCCGTCAACGCCTCGACCCGAAAGATGTGGTGGAGCTGGATCAGCCGGATCTCTCCTACGAAGAGGCACACGCCCACCAATGCAAACGGACAGACGAAAACGGTCGTCTCTTTGCCCACTGTACCTCCGGAAGAAATGACTTCCATATCGATCCTTACGGCGGCATGACCTTCTGTTCGTATCTCAAAGATCCGGCCATGCGCTATGACCTGCGGAAAGGTACCGTTCAGGAAGCCTGGGAGACGTTCATCCCTGGCCTCTCAGACAAGGTGTACGGCGGGAAGGAATTCGAAGAGAACTGTGGCACCTGTGACAAACGCAAAGATTGCCGCTGGTGCCCGGTTCACGGCTGGCTGGAGCATGGCCGCTTTTCCGCACCGGTTGAGCATTTGTGTGCTGTCGCTGGTGAGAATAGAAAATTCAAGGAAGGGTGGAAGGCCAACCACCGCCGCTATTTCCGGATTGCCGGGATCACGATTCAGGTGGACAGCGACCTGCCGATTACTGATCAGACATTTAACCCCAAGTTTGCCCCCTTCGCTGCCGACGGACCCGGAGCGGATACGGTGACAATTCGCCAGCACTTCGTACTCCCGGATCTTTCCGGCAAGGATCTGGGCCGTGAACTCTACCGCAAGCCGCCCTGGGCCATCTACGAGCAGAACGGCGCATACATCTATCTCGGCATTTCGCCCCAGGCGGATGACCCTTCGCTCCACCGTGTGGCGACCTTCAACGCCGACCATACCCGTGCCAATATCTACAACGACGATGTCCGGGGAGACTCCTGGCGCAAGGGCGACCTCCATTCCCTGACCATGTTTCCCTCCGATCAGATCGTCATAGCCCGTCTGCTGGCGGACCGCCAGGGATGCTATCTCCACTCGGCAGGCGCGATCATCAACGGCGCGGGCGTGCTCTTTGTCGGCCACTCGGAGGCAGGTAAATCCACCACAACCAATATGCTGATCGAGGCCGGGGCAAGC
>CAIVDK010000032.1 GCA_903904655.1 uncultured delta proteobacterium
GCTTGCCCCGGCCTCGATCAGCATATTGGTTGTGGTGGATTTACCTGCCTCCGAGTGGCCGACAAAGAGCACGCCCGCGCCGTTGATGATCGCGCCTGCCGAGTGGAGATAGCATCCCTGGCGGTCCGCCAGCAGACGGGCAATTACTATCTGATCCGAGGGGAACATGGTCAGAGAATGGAGGTCGCCCTTGCGCCAGGAGTCTCCCCGGACATCGTCGTTGTAGATGCGGCCGCGGGTATGATCGGTGTTGAAGGTCGCCACGCGGTGCAGGGACGGGTCGTCCGCCTGGGGCGAGATGCCTAGATAGATGTAAGAGCCGTTCTGTTGGGAGATAGCCCAGGGTGGTTTGCGGTAGAGTTCCTTTCCCAGATCCTTGCCCGAAAGATCGGGAAGCTCGAAGTGGTGACGGATCGTGACCGTGTCCGCTCCGGGTCCGTCGGTGCGGAAGGAGGCAAACTTAGGGTGAAAGGTCTGGTCGTCGATGGGCAGGTCGCTGTCCACCTGGATGGTGATTCCGGCAATCCGGTAATAGCGGCGGTGATTTTCTTGCCAGTTTTCTTTGAACATCTTATTCTCCTTTGATACTTCACATAAATACGCCACGGGCGCGGAAAAGCGGCCATTTTCCAGCCAGCCGTAAACGGGGCACCAGCGGCAGTTTTTGCGGTTGTCACAGGCGCCGCAGTTCTCCGCGTGCTCTGAGCCGCCATGAACCTTGTCCGCCAGCGCCGGGATGAACGTTTCCCAGGCCTCCCGGACTGTCCCTTGGCGCAGGTCATAGCGCATGGCGGGATCTTTAAGGAAGGAGCAGAAGGTCATGCCGCCGTAAGGATCGACATGGAAATCCCTTCTCCCGGCGATGCAGCGGGCAAAGAGGCGGTCATCTCTATCCGTCTGCCCGCATTGATGGGTGTGCGCCTCTTCGTAGGAGAGGTCCGGCTGATCCAGCTCCACCACATCGCTCGGGTCGAGGCGCTGGCGGGCGATCTCGGCGTTGCGCGCCAAGTCATGGCAGGACGAAAGATACAACCAGGGCGCGCCGACGCGCCAGTGTTTGCTCAGGGATTTTGCCAGGTCTTGCATCTTTTCCCATTCATGCCAGTTGTCCCGCATGGGGATCAACTGAACGATGAAGCCCGCCCCCGCTTCCTTAAGGTAGCGGAAACCCTCCATGACCTTCTCGAAGCCGCCGGGGTGGCGGGTAACGTGGTCATAGGTTTCCTTTGTTGCGCCATAGAGGGCGACCATCTTCGTTCCCTTGCGGGTGAGCAGACGGGCGATTTCGGGGGTGATGAGGGTTCCGTTGGTGTTCAAGGTATAGGAGATGGCCCTCCCGGTCAGATACGAGAATATTTCGGGAAAATCGGGCCGCAGCATGGGCTCCCCGCCGGAGATGGACCAGCGGCGCGTCCCCAGGGCACGGGCTTGATCAACAATGTTTCTGATTTCGTCAAAGGAGAGTTCCCGATTCCGGGAAGGGTCTCCGGGAGGGATGTGCAACCAGCAATGGCGGCAGTTGTTGTTACAGCGGTAAGTGAGGTCAAGATGACCCTCCAGGGGAAGGCGGACTTCAAGGAGTTGCTTCTGCATGGAAAAATCTCCAATGGTTATTCTTTGCTTGGATTGGAAGGTCCTGCGCATTCTGCGAGCCGTGTCAGGGTAATAAACAAACGCAGCGGCCATACAACGGAAATTCTTTTTATATTCA
>CAIVDK010000033.1 GCA_903904655.1 uncultured delta proteobacterium
AAACTTCAGGGAAAAATATTGTATCACCCGACAGACGCCGGTTTTGAAAAGACAATCAAGGAAAGAGTCCATGCCTGGCAGCGGCAAAAAAATGATAAAGAGACAAAATGACAAAAAAATGGGAGGCTTGGTTAGAGCCTCCCGAGGAGAGAAGAGTGAAGGTCTGAATACCTTCCTGGGTTATTTTTGCTGTCGGCTAATCATGCCCGTAATATTTTTAGTCGACAATAACTATCTTTCACTTCTGGCCTATTACTAAGCAGACATTGTGCCATAGTTGCCGAAAAATGCTAAGCCTTTGATATACTTATAAATAAAATTAATTAATGAGTTTGTCTCTTATTTTAAAAAAGCGAATTTCTGGTGATAAATGTCCGATTGATCTCCGGCAATAGAAATTAGTCAAATAATAACAAATAGATAAATAAAAGACAATTTTTGTCCACCTGTGGACAAAAATGTCCACCTGTATGTATTTATCGTTGACATTTCTCGTGAATAGCTTAAAATGACCAGAAAAACAAAAGGCATTCGACAAAAGCATCCATCCAATTTCTATAAAATAAGGATATTATGAATTTTTTTCGCAAAAAAGAAATTATCATCAGGCGCGCCTCTCATCCATATAAGAATGGCAGTTTTCTTCAACCATTGGCCGTGGCTATTGTTTCGGCAATTCTGGTCGCCTTGATTCTCATCATGGGTTTTCTGGATATCCGCCGTAGTGAAACCAACTTGGTGGGATTTATGGAAGATCAGGCGCTCGCCACCATAAGTGTTTTACAGCGTCTGACGGAAGATAATCTCAAGAGCATTGTGGCCATGACGGGAAAAATGCCGACGCAGGCCAAAACAGCCAGTCAGGAAGAAGCAAATTATTCCAAGAAGCTGGTCATCGAAGCCATTACCGCGCTGGGACAAAAAATTGATGAGCAATGGAGAAAGAAATCAATTAATAATGCCTATCTGAAAAAATACGCAGCCGATCATAATTTTCTGTACGTGGCCGTCCTCAATCGGGAGGGTAACGCGGTTTATCAAAGCAGCCCGCTGAAAACCAATATGTTGGACGAAAACGATCTGAGCGCAAACGGACGCAAGGCAACGACTATCGAATTGCTGGAGAAAATCCGCATAAAACAGGGTATCGGCTTTGTCGCGCTCAGGCGCAAAGACGGAAGCGGAACCGTCGTAATCAACCTTGACAAACAGGGACTGAAATACTGGAGCATAAAAGTTGCCGTGGAACGAGGCATTAATAAAATGGGTGAAGGCCACGGGATTGTTTACATGCAAATCTTTAATGATCAGGAAAAGCTGCTCGGCTACATAGGGAAATTGCCGGCAGGATTAAACGATAAAGATTTTAACCATCAGAAAATTCTGAAAGGAACAACACGAATTGTCAGCAGAAAAGTGGACGTACAAGGCAATAATATTCTCGATATGGCCGCCCCCTTTACACTGGATAGAAAAGTTATAGGCTTTGTTCGCATTGGACTGGAACGCGGTTCGATGGATAAAATCATAGCTGAAAACCGCAGGAATATTTTTATTTTCATGCTGCTGGTTGTCGTCATCGCCCTCCTGTCCATGTGGCTGCTCTATCACGATCAAAACCGGCATCTGGCCGGCATTATTGACATGGAACGCCGCCTGGAAAAAGCTGAACGTCTGTCCTCTTTAGGACAGCTCGCCGCTGGCGTCGCGCACGAAATCCGCAATCCTCTAAACGCCATCAGCATGGCGACACAGCGATTGAAAAGAGACTTCAGTCCACCCGGTGAAGTAAAGGCCCTTGAATTTCAAAATCTTTCCGGTGTCATCCGCGACGAAATCCGGCGGCTCAATGGAATCATCGAAGAGTTTCTTTCCTTTTCGAAAAGCAGGCGTCTGGAATTTAGCGATTTTCCCGTAACGGAAGTTCTGCAAAAAATTGTCAGTTTGATCGAGGAAGAGGCTAAGACACGGAGCATCACCCTGGAGACAAAATGGCACCTGAGTTCGGCTGTTATTCCCATGGATATTAATAAGCTTCAGCAGGCATTTTTGAACTTCATTAAAAACGCCATGGAATCCATTACCGGTCAGGGCAAAATCACCATTGCCGTAGATAAAGAAAGTAAAAAATATATTTTAGTAAGCATCTCCGACACCGGTTGCGGCATGACGGCAGAAGAAATCGAAAAAATTTTCAGCCCTGAATACACTACCAAGGAAAAAGGGTTGGGCCTGGGGATTCCCCTGGCAATGGAGATAATCCGCGGCCATGGCGGAGACGTCCGCGTCATCAGCCGCCATGGAGAAGGAACCACTTTTGAAATCATTCTGCCGTGCGAAAAAATTAGCGATAAAACCTGACTCCAAGGATAAGGACACATGCGGAAATTAAATATTCTGATTGTAGAAGATGGCCGTTCCCAACGGGAAATGCTGCGTGATTTTCTGATCAAAGAAGGTCACAGCGTCATGGAAGCAGAAAATGGCGAAATCGCGATTAAGACGGTGACAAACAACCATTTTGATTTAATTCTGCTGGACTATAAAATGCCCGGCATGGACGGCATGGAAGTGCTCAAGGAAGTTAAAAAGATTAACCACGAAATTGATGTTGTTATCATTACCGCCTACGGCACCATTGAAACAGCCGTGGAAGCCATTAAAGTCGGCGCGATTGACTACATTACAAAACCTGTGGAACTGGAAGAATTGTTAATCCTGGTGGACCGGGTGGCAGAGCGCCGGGGGCTCATCCGGGAAAATGAACTCTTAAAACAGGAACTGAGCAAACAAGGCGTTACTGCCGAAAAAATTATTTATAAAAGCGCCCAGATGGCCGAGCTGATCAATATGGCCAGCCGGGTGGCGGCCAGCCGGGCTTCCGTGTTGATCCAAGGCGAAAGCGGTACCGGCAAGGAGCTTCTGGCGCGCCTGATCCATCAATTGAGCCCGCGTGTTCACAAACGTATTATTGTAGTGAATTGCGGCGCCCTGCAGGAAAATCTACTGGAAAGTGAATTATTTGGCCATGAAAAGGGTGCTTACACCGGCGCCGCGTCCCGCCGCATCGGACGCTTTGAAGAAGCGGACGGCGGCACGCTTTTTCTTGATGAAATCGGCGAGCTCAGCCCCGGCATTCAGGTCAAGTTATTGCGTTTCTTACAGGAACGGGAAATTTCCCGCCTCGGCAGCAACACCAGTATCTCTGTGGATGTTAGGATCATCAGCGCAACTAACCGTGATCTGGATGCCCAGGTCAAAGAAGGAGCGTTTCGGGAAGACCTTTTTTACCGGCTGAAAGTGGTGACGATGTCGCTCCCGCCGCTGAGGGAAAGGAAAGAAGACCTGCCCGCGTTGATTGATCATTTTATGGAAAAATTTGCCAGAGAAAACGGAAATAAAATCAATGGCATAACTGCGGAAGCACGGGATTTACTCATGAAATATGACTATCCGGGCAATGTGCGAGAATTGGTCAATATTATGGAACGGGCCGTCGTTATCACCCAAGACGACTATATCACCATGACCGACCTTCCCTTTAAAAACGATTCATTCACCGATTTTCCCGATAGAAAAGCATCCGGATCACTTCTGGAAATGCGCGACGAACTCGAAAAAAATCTGATTACTGAGGCAATGGCCAAGGTAGCAAATAACCAGACCAAAGCCGCCGAAATTCTCGGGATGACGAGGCGGATGCTACGGTATAAGCTCAAGAAATACGATTTGAATAATTGAGTGGAACTGTTGAAATATAAATTTCTTCTTTGCTGATCTTCGAACCATAACAGAGGTTAATAATTATGATTTCAGAATGGACTGTTGCACTTCCAAAAAAATTGAAAAGACAGCTTGAGCATGAAGTGATTAATCAAAACATTAGTTTACAGACTGCTGTTATAAAAGCTATTGCTCTTTGGATAAAATCTCCAGTTCCCCCAAAAAGAAGTATACAAGATATTGATCTAGATCGGGAAACACTTCTTGAAGTAAAAACAGACAAACAATGCTTATTTGTCGACAGAAGTTGTTTAAGGGAGCAGTGCGTCGGATGGATACAAAATGAATGTTTTATTTATCTATTAGCATATCCATTGGTTCACGAAAAGTTCAACGAACCTGACACCGACACCTCCGGGGAAAAATCATCTGGGACACTTCGCGAATCCCTCGAAGATCTCGAACAACATCTGATCAGCAAGGCGATGGACAAGGCGACGGACAACCAGACCCGGGCTGCGGAAATTCTGGGCATGTCGGAGAGAATGCTGCGCTATAAGCTAAAGAAATACGATTTAAAAAACTGAGTGGCTGAAACAAAAACGGACAACTCATCAAGATTAAGTTTCTCAAGAGACGCTGAGGAGTAATTTTTTAATCATGAAGTCCATTAGAATCCAGTTGCTTATCCTGGTATTTACAGCCATGCTTCCGGCCCTCGGAATTATTATTTATTCAAATTATGAGCGTCAACGCCATGATATAGATATAGCAAAAGCTGATGCCGTGATCATGTTGCAAGGCTTGGCGAATGACCATGAAAGTGTCATGGAAGTCACGCGCAGATTTCTCATGACCCTTACCAAATTACCTGCCCTAAGGAATCAGGACGCTACCGCCTGTAACAAGCTCTTCAGGGAGCTGCTCAAGGAAAACAGCCAGTACGCCAACATATTCGCGGCAGATCGTGAAGGAATGATTTTTGCCAACGCCCTGCCTTCAGGCACTATCAGCATAAAACAAAGCAAATACTTTCAGGAGGCCCTACAGGCAAAAGCGTTTTCCATAGGAGAGTACGTTATCGGGGCTGTCTCCCGACGGGCTGTGCTGCCTTTTGCATACCCGGTGATGGATTCCAGCGGCCGGGTGACCGGGGTGGTTGGCCTCAGCCTCGATCTCGATAAGTATAACAAAAATTTTGCAACCATGACACGATTCCCGCAAGGTTCTTCACTCAACCTGCTTGACCGCAACTATATACGTCTCTACCGACATCCCCATCAGGGAGATTATTTAGGGCAAGTGGATTTGCCCGAAATAGTGAGGCAATTATCGGCAGGTCCGCAACAAGGGGTTTTTACCTCCGTCGGGATCGATGGCATCAAACGCTTTTTTGCGTATAAACGGTTTTCCCTGAGCAATGGTGCGCCACCTTACCTCTACATGCGTGTCGGCATTCCTGAGGAGCAGACACTCGCTCTTGCT
>CAIVDK010000034.1 GCA_903904655.1 uncultured delta proteobacterium
GGCTGGGAGAGGGTCAACTGGTTTGCCCCCTCAGGTGTGGAACCGGCAGACAGATATTCCTTCCGCCGCAATACCAGCTATTTCGAACATGTAAAAAATGAGTGCCTGGCCGCACGCGATAATGTAGCAGTCTACGAGCTCAGCGCCTTCGGCAAATTTGAAATCCATGGCCAAGGTGCCGCCCGATTTCTGGACTATCTAACCTGCGGTCGCCTACCCGGTGTGGGAAGCGTGGCGTACAATTTGATGCTCACGCCAAAGGGCATCATAGCGGAAGATATGACTATTACGCGTTTGGCTGAAGATCGCTTCTACGTTGTCACGCCTGCTGTAAGCGAAGTGCTTGTCCTGCAACATCTGGAGGATCATTTGCCCGGCGACGGCAGTGTAATTATTGATAATGTGACGACACGCTACGGCGTTTTAACAATCATTGGCCCAAAGGCAAGAGACCTGCTCTCCAGGATTTCTGATACAGATTTAAGCAATGCTTCCTGTCCGTATTTATCCTGCCGCAGTATTCATGTCGGGGTTTCGCCGGTTCGGGCAATCCGCATGAATTTCGCAGGCGAGTTGGGCTGGGAACTCCATCATGACCTGGTCTATCAGCAAACCATCTACCAGGACATTCTGAAAGCAGGCAGTGATTTTGGTTTAGTTAACTGCGGCATGCGCGCTTTACTTAATTCTCTGCGTCTGGAAAAAGGTTATCTGATGGGAGCGGATTTTTCGGAAGCAACGCCGCTTCAGGCCGGACTTGCGGCTTTTGTCAATTTCAAAAAAGATGCTTTTATCGGTCGTGAAAATCTGTTAAAGCAAAAAGAACAGGGGATAAGCGCCAAACTTGTCATGCTGGAAGTTGCCGCAGCAGATGCGGATGCCTACGGGGATGAGTGTATCTGGCATAATGGTCAAGTTGTGGGTCGCGTTACTTCCGGAGGATGGGGGCATCGAACGGAAAAGAGTCTTGCTTTTGGTTATGTCAGACTGGACATTAGCGCTCCAGGAACCAAAATGGAAGTGGAAATCCTTGGAGAGCGGCGGCAAGCGATAGTGGTAAAAACACCTTATTATGATTCGGGAAACAAAAAAATGCGCGTCTGAATGATTCCGCTAAATCAATTTGAGTGAGGATGATTAAATTATGACTGTCCAGACGAAAATTTTTACAGCCAGAAATATTATCACAATGTACCCGGAGCAACCATTTGCCACAGCGGTAGCCGTCAAGGACGGCAGGATTCTCGCCGTAGGCGAATTAGACGACATTATTTACCATATTAAACAATCACCCTTTATCCCTTATGAAGTCGATACAACCTTCCAAGACAAAGTGCTACTGCCCGGCCTTGTTGATCCTCACACCCATGTGGCGGTGCAAGCACTCATATACAGCAGCCATTATGTAGCCCAGATTCCCTGGCCCCGGCCAGAGGGGGGATTTTATCCGGTTTATCCGACGAAGGCGGATGTCCTGAAACGACTACAAGAACTGGATCGTGAGCTTCCACCGGGAGAATTGCTTTATGCGTTCGCCTATGATGAGAACAGGGCCGGAGGGTTTCTGCACATTGACGAGCTGGACGCAATTTCCACCACACGGCCGATCCTCATTGGCAATATGGTTTTACACCGGTTCTGGGTCAACAATTTCCTGCTGCAAAAGGCCGGCATCGGCGCTGACAATATTCCCCCCAATATACAAAAGGGCGCTGATGGAAAGCCCAACGGAACCATGATCGAACCAGCAAGCCTAATATCCATTTATCCCGCTATATCGGATCTGTTAAACATAACTGAGAAGAAAATTTCTTACATCTTCCCGCTCTTTACGGCTGGAGGAAACACGACGGTTTGTGATGCAAGTTTGGGTCAAGTTTGGGGCGTGCGCAATGAATTAAATTTGTTGCATAGCTTACTTGCAAAACCAGAGGTTAAGCAAAGGGTTGTCGGCTTGCCCTGGTGGCGAATGGGAATTGCTGAAGCGGGATCTCTGGAAAAGTTTATCGAAATGTATAAAGAGGCAAAGGCCGGATCTACCGATAAA
>CAIVDK010000035.1 GCA_903904655.1 uncultured delta proteobacterium
TGCGGGCAGATGGAAAAGTTCTGTATTCTCGCCAGATACGTGAGAGGATCGCCGCCGTCATACGGGTACAGATCAAACTCGCCCTCCAGACTGCCCATGCAATAGGTGTAGGATGCCGCAATCAGATTTGCATTGAGCGCAACCAGGCGCGACGACATTTTGTTCAATTGATGCCATGGGGCAATATTGTCCCAGAGAAGCCGGTATTTTTCATTAGGTACAGGGAAAATTCCTTTGGCAACATTTTCCTCAGTCTCATCGGCGAGTAGGCGGTAGTGTTCGGTCAACGCCTTTGTTCCCCGCGACGTGAGAAATGGAGCCATTTGGACGAAGGAATCGAAAACGGTCAAACCGGCCGGCCGGGATGCCGCCGTTTTAAGAAAGCGCTTCCAGTTTGTCAGTGCGCCTTTGGTATGCTCAAGCGCCTCCCGGACGCGATCGATGTTGAATTTCTGTCCGCTCAAGTTTTCGATGGTGCGGATGAGATCGCGGTATTGGGAGGAAATGTAGTTGAGATCTCTAGCTGTCTGCTGCTCATAACAAAACGGTATATCCAAGATGAAGTGCGGGACGTCCCATGTCCGGTGATAGATATCGAACCACTTGACTAGCAGAGAACAGTTGTTGTTGTCTGAAATAAGCAGATGTGGTTTCGGTAGTCCGAAAGTGGGGGAATCCTTCCCTCCATCGAATGCCGTTCCCAGATCGATCCGTGCATAGGAGCACAAGTCCATCGAATAGCCCATCGCTTCCGCTTTCTCGCATTGCAGAGGGCCGACGCCCTTACCGGCACTCATGGCGGCGTGGCTTTCCGGCACGCCGTAAACCACATTTTCAAAACCGCTGAACAATTCGGCGGGAACGACAATGGCAATCCAAACCACAAAGGCACCCTCCTTGGCTTTCTGGTGAAGGCGCATGTAATCATTGATCATCAGTTTGCTCAACCGTTTGCCAGCCTCGGTCTTCTTGTGCCCGACTTTTAGATTATCTTCATTCGGCATAACGACCTCCCTGATTGGCGGAACCGATCAATTCAGCAAATGTCTCAATACGCGTCACATAGGCTTCGGAGTACTCATTGTCGTCGATCGAAACTTCGAGGAACAGAGTCGGTACCCCCATATCCTTCAAGATCTTTTCCAGATGCGGAATCTCAAAATACTCGAACTCGCAGAATTTCTCCCCGATAAACACAACGCCCTGTGCCCTGGTGCTGAGGATGAGTTCCCGTATTGCGGCCACGCGTCTGTCCGCTGTGTACAGCAGCGTGGTACACGGATAATGATGGTTATAGAAATCAACATAATAGTCAGCCGGATCATCCACCATCGCCGGCGTGTAAAAAAGCGCACGATTTTGTGAGGCGATATCATTTCCGACAAACGTTAGACCTGCATTTTCAAAAACTTGGATCATGTATGGCGGCGGAGGGAGGATGCCACTAACAACAATGCGACTCTGCCTTGCCGACGGTACATGTTCCCGTTTGGACAACGGCCTGTCTTGAAGGATCTTCTGTAGTGCGAGCAACTGATCCTCAGCGGGGACAAACCAGCCATCCCGGATGATCCGGGAAAACTCGTTGTAGCTCATGCGTCCATTCGCCACGAGTGTTTCCAATGCTTTACACAGTTTCCTTATCTCGCGATAAAGAGACACGCTCTGCCTAAACTTTTCTATTGAAAAAGTCACCTGATAAGCGTTCTCAAGCTCATTGATCAACATTTTGATCCTGGCGCGGAGATAGTCTCGACTTTCCGTTTGTTCCCGCGGCACCATGGGAAGGTGGATTTTGAAAATGGGGAGCGACCGGCCTGCGTCTGCGAGCCCGCAGTTGATGATTTCCGGAAGGTTGCGAAGCGTATCGCAGGCATTATACATGAATAATCCACCCAGTGCCGCACCATTTTCCGAAAGCAGGAATTCCATAAGGTGACGGGCAACCGAACAGGCATAGGGTTGTAAATGTCGATCGCTTTCCCCCGTCGTGGGGATTGAATCCTTGAGACCCCATAAGGTGACGGGCACCAATCCGAGCGAATGAAACAGCTCCAGAGGAGGGTAGAGCGGAAAACATCCGATCGCTTTCCGATCGATATTTCTTTCGGATATCTTGTCCAAAGTCTTTCCCCTTATTAACTCGGCAATCATCATCGGTTCCAACGGGACTTCTGTCAAGATAATTTCGTGCTGAAGGGACAGAGTTTGAGCGTTATATCCGGGGCCGTCTGGACCGCGGTATGCGCATAAATAAAAAGTGCCTGGCCACAGGTGAACCAGACACTTTTTTGATAAATGGAGAACTTGCCAGAGGTATTAAAGCACTCTGACGGCCAAGACCCCAGCGATCGACTGGATTTTCTTTGCCAGGTCAGCATTGATATCGCCTTCCACGTCGATGATGTTATAGGCTATGTTACCTTTGCTTTTGTTGATCATGTCGGCGATGTTGAGCTTGTTGTCAGCCAGCATGTGCGTGATCTTCTCGATCATGCCGGGCTCGTTCTTGTTCGAAATGGTGAGCCTGGCCTTGTCCGATCTGTCTAGAGCGCATTCCGGGAAATTGACAGAGTTCTTGATGTTCCCGTTCTCCAGGAAGTCCATGAGCTGCATGGCAGCCATGATGGCACAGTTTTCTTCCGATTCTTCTGTGGAAGCGCCCAGATGCGGGATGGCGATAACCTTGTCCGTCTTGATGACCTCTTCATCGGGGAAGTCCGTTACGTAGCATGCCACGATACCGTCGGCGATGGCCTTTTTCAGGGACGGGGTATCCACGAGCCCCCCTCTGGCGAAGTTCAGAACCACCACGCCCTTCTTCATGACCTCGAATTTATCAGCATTGATGAATGCCTTGGTGTCCTTGTTCTGAGGGACGTGCAACGAGATGAAATCGCACTCGGACAGGAGTCTGTCCAGACTTGGCGCCTTCTTGGTATTGCGGGACAGTCTCCAGGCTGCCTCGATGGACAGAAATGGATCGTATCCCCAGACTTCCATGCCCAAGCTCTCGGCGGCATTGGCCACCATGGTGCCGATGGCGCCTAAGCCCACCACGCCGAGCTTCTTGCCGAGGATTTCCGTGCCGACAAACTTTGCTTTCCCTTTCTCAATCAGATCGGGTACCTTATCGCCTTCGCCGATCAGCCCTTTGGTCCAGACAATCCCGTCCGCCACCTTGCGGGAGGCTAGCAGCATGCCAAGAATCACGAGTTCCTTTACGCCGTTTGCGTTTGCTCCCGGGGTATTAAAGACGACGATGCCTTTCTCCGAACATTTGTCGATGGGAATGTTGTTGACGCCAGCACCGGCGCGGGCAATTGCTTTCAGAGACGACGGCAGGGCCATCTCTTTCATTTCCTTGCTTCTGACCAGGATACCGTCGGGATCGGGAATATCAGTACGATACTCATACTTCTCCGTAAAAAGGCTGAGCCCCTTTTTCGAAATTTTATTTAACAGATCAATCCGATACATAAAATACCTCCTATACCTTTCCATATCTTTTTTATTATAGAGTATTCCGCTAACGTAGAATACCTATTTTGTGCCACTATTGTCCAAAACAAATTGTCCTTATGGTATTTTTTAATAAGAACTTCCGTTTTGCGGATAAAGTATAGAACGGGCGTTTTTGTGTGTCAAGGAAATCTTGGCCACAAAATGTGGGTGTGCGGTGTCGCTGCTAGGAATGCGATTTTATGCGGGTGTTCATGGATGTTAAAAAAGAAGGTTCCCTCTCGGGAACCCCTGATTTTGGTGGTGCTGGCAGTCTGCTGCGAACCAGTCTCAGCTGCAGTTTGAAGGCCATTTTTGGATGTTTTGCAAAATCTCGTATGAAACGAGAAATAAACGAGATAATTCAATTTAAAGTTTCATAATTCAAGTAAATTGCTAGTATATCAAATTACGCAATATGCAGAGATACCTAGCTGAATATTGATCTTTGATTCAATTACCCGACAACTTTTACCCAGTCAATAGGTTGTGGTCCGAGCGTGAGATCGGTCAATGCCCATACAAGAGCATCCATACGGTTTGGAGAAGGATCTCCGGGTAGCCAAAGGCACATTTCATCTTCGAGGGCAGGGAAGCTGCCTACGTGATGAATTCGACCCTGCTCATATTGCGCTGCTATGGGTTCTGCTCTTGTCTGCTTGTCTCTGCTCGCATTCACGAGAGTAACCGGGACGTATGGATCAACTTGTTTGATGACCAACTCAACCATTTCACCACCATTATTCTTTTCAGCGATAATTCTGTTGGCTTGATATTTATGATAAGCGGCAACTACAGCTTCTGCCCATTTTAGTGGGCTTCCCTGAAGTGTTTTATCGGCTAATATATATCCCTGATCGTTGTATATACCGGCAACTATAATACCTGCATCGTCGCCTGTACTTGTGGCGGATGGATCCACAGCAACGACAATTCTGCTTAAAGTTGGTGTCGTCCATACCCTTGCCTCGTCAATAATTTTCCGTGTCCAAAGAGCGCCCGGGGCTTCATTGATATCTTCGGCCATAATTTCCATCCGATAAGCAAGGTTAGACATGTCACTTGATATCTCAGTTAAAGCTTCTTTGCTTATATATGGATTTTCATGTGAAGAGAAATGGAATGTTCTATAACGTTCTGGATCGGTTTCTACTTTTTCCTGGAACGACCGGAATAACTTTGCGGCGTGCATCTTGTTGTTGGCTTTGCTGACAGATCGACTGTGAAGCGACGGCGGTGTATAGATAAAGACAGCATTGCCATTATTATCCAGAAGCATTGGGGCTCCCACAGCATCCCAGATGTCTTCGTTCATAAGTTGGAACTCATCCAGGATGATTTCATCTGCATAGTCGCCGCGAAATGAATCGGCATTCCAGGCTGTCTTTGCCTTAATCCGCTGCTTTGTGCCAGGCAGTTCGATATATTTTTCTGATTCATTTTTATAAAGGATCTTATCCCTTATTAGTTCGGCCAAGATGGTCGTTACAGTCGCCCAGAAACTTCCAACCTGATCCGCCGTGGGGGCTGCATAAAGAACTCGTTTCCCTGCCAGGAATTGCTTTACGGCCCGATTGGCAACACCGACGGTTTTTCCGCCACGCCTGCCTGCCCTAATTATAATGCGCTTAGCTTTGCAATTAATAAAATCTTGTTGAATCTTATGTTTACGTCCGGATAGTTTTATTTCAGTCTTCATATGTCACCTTAATTTCTATGGGTTCCCCATTTTTGAGTGTAAGTTCTGTTTTATCTGTAATCTTGCCGTCAATTCTGTCGATAATTTCCTTGAAGTAAGCCGCATTGCCTTTAATGGCTTGTTTGGCCGCGGCAATGGCCAAAAGTTCACCAATTTGCTTTTTGCTCGCGTCATCAACACCCTCCAAAACTTTTTTAATTTCATTGGTCAATGACAAGGAACCCTTTGGCCTTCCATTTTTCTTTGGTTGGTTTTTCGAAGAAAACATCTTCAGATTCTTTTTTGATTTTTCATTGTACATGTTATTTGCCTCCATTTTGTTTGAGAATCGGTTGCTTGCCTGTAAAGTCCTTCCATCGTTTGCAGATGACGTCACAATAAATCGGATCGATTTCCATGCCGTAGCAGATGCGTCCCAATTGCTCGGCAGCAATTAGAGCCGGACCAGATCCGAGGAAAAGGTCGAGAATTATCTCTTCCGGTTCTGAATAATTGTTGATGCAGAAGGCGAAAAGGCCTACGGGCTTTTGTGTCGGGTGAACCCTTTTTAATCCTTCGACATCACGCTTGCCTTCCCGTGTGTAGCCGTTCCAGATTTGACGATACATCCTGGCAGGCGACGCCAAGCTCGTCCAGGCGATCTCACAATCAGCGAAGTTATTTGATGACGTATCGCCTCGCTTGTCCCATATAATCCAGCAGGGTGAAGGCGGCAAAAAGTCAGTGAAATAATTACCGCCCCAGAGAATAACTTTTTTTATGCCGATTTCCTGACTTAAACGATAAATTTTCTTGGCCGTTTCAGTCGTCTCGTCTCCGACAATTGGCGAATACATTTTTCCACCGCTGCCAATCCGCCCCTTGCCCGTCGCTTTGTCGACCTGACCCACAATACTAACGCCATAGGGTGGGTCGGTAATTAGGAGACCCACTCGTTGCGGCCCCATCAATCGATCTACGTCCTCTTTTTTCGTCGAGTTTCCGCACATAATCCGGTGTTTCCCCAAAAGCCAAATGTCTCCTGTTTTGGTAACGGGTTCGACGATCTGTTCAGCTTCGGCCTCTGCATCAAAGCCGTCTTCAACTACTTCACCAGATTCTGAAAGCCAACCCTTTGGTAATTCAATGCCCCAGTCTCCAAGGGGTAGATCCGACCATTCATTGGCCAGAATCGAGAAATCCCATTCACCAAAAGTGCCATTATCCCGGATGATTATTGCATTTTCCTGATCTTCGGTTAATCCATTTAAGATAATCACCGGTACCTCGGTATATTTCAGTTCCTTCGCTGCGAGATACCGCATGTTGCCGCCGAGGATCACCAATCTGCCGGTACGATCCGAGCAAAGAAGAGGGCGTGCCCGGAAAAGGGCAGGGGATTCCTGGAGGGATTTGACCAGCCGCTTGAAAGCTTCATCTTTTATAAGGCGGGGGTTCTTCTCATTCAGGTGAACAGTGTCAACGGGAAGATATTCGATTTTATAATTATCTTTTTTCATAGCTCTCCTTTCTAATTTAAAATTAACTCTTCAAAATTTCTGTATCACTTATTTCACTGTCTCCTGTGTCATGGTTGCGACGCCTTCCAACACAAACAAATTTTATGAAGCCAGTTCGATGACACTTTATGGTGTATTGCCGTTTCACCAATTTTAAACAGTTCCCTATTTATTAATTTCCCTCCCTCTGGAAATTTATTTTTTAAAACAAGAAAGCCATGATCGTTTAGGATCATGGCTTTCTTATATAGCAACAAAAACTTATTTCAATAATAAATTAGTCTTTTCAATACTTTATGTCTCTTAAATATCAAGAGACATCGCAAATTCAGGAGACGAGCTAAATATATTTTACAGGATCATTCTTCCTTTGTTTCTGTTTTTCTAATCTCTTATATTCTGTAAAACATTCATTAGAATAACAGATTTTCCGTTTCATATCCTTGGCAATGAAAAATATTTTACAGTAAGGGCATCGCTTCAATCTCTTTCTATTGTTGCTTACTCTTAAAAAAACAAATAAGGAATGACAGGCTAAATTATAAAGACGATTACCCTCGTTTTGATAGGCAAGCAGGCCCAAAATTTCTCCCTCTGCAATTATATCCATCCCTTTCTTGTCGGTTTCTACACGCAACTTTTTTATTGGCTTATTTTTTTCAACTTCCTCTTTTATGTTGCCCAGACCGTCGATTTTCAGTAATGGTGTGTCATTGACGATTTGTGTTAACACGCTTTCAATAATTTCATGTCGTTGATTTTCAATTTTCTTTGGTCCCAGGTCAAACTTCTGCTTCAAATACCCCACCGTAATATTAATACCCCAGGCATCGGTAACACTGTTCTTATTAAAGAAATCTATGTGTTTCTGTTTATTGCTTATAATAGGATAATTGACATAAGTTAAGAAATAATTGTTATTGTCATCCGGTTTCATTGCTTATTCCTCGTAATTATACCCCAGCAGTCTATTGAAGAGGTAGCCGCTGGGATAAATTCTGGTTTCGAGTGGCCTTCTTAATCCCACTACAAATTTGATTTTCATTCAAAGTGTCTGTGGCTAAATTATAATTATTTTTTGAATAATACCTTCAGAAATAATAAAAGTAAATAAAATGTTGAAATGACCTTACCCCGAAATATGTACCAAGTTCATTTGTACATAACATATCTTCTGTTGATGAATGCTGCGCCGTTTGTGGTTACCACCGGAAACATGCGATCCGGCGTTTAAGAGGATATAAACGGTTTACAAAGCCAAGATCGAAGAAAAGAGGAAAACCGAGGAGAGCCTTTTTTGTAAACCCAGCCAGATGAAATGTGCTGTACAAACGGACATCAATAACTCGCGTTGTGCCCACTTTGATGAGTTTGCCGAAGAAATTCTCGACTGATTTTTTTGTGGAGGAAATTGTAAATACATCAATGCTGTTCATGAAAACCCCCTCCTTCCTTGTTTAGGCATTCCCTTTGAAATCCATCTCATGTTTAAATTCATTGATTTTCAAAGGGAAATATCTATTCTACCTATGGTAAAGAAAGTCCTCTAAGATCCTTGCCCTTAATCATCATGCTTTTAATCATGTCCTTAATATATATGTGATCAATACAGCGCAGCACCAGCAAGATTATGCCCTCGATTTTCATCCTGCTAGATAAAATTAGCTTGTCTTCTTAGGTTTATTATTTCTTTCATCTCGCATCGCGTTATCTCCGCTTTATGTACGGCCTTAACGTTCGGGCGTGGGGCGCTGGCTCGCGGCAGGTGTCCAACAATATCATTTAACATACGTTAAAATAATATTGACAGAGGATCGGAGATGAGGTACGAGGCATGGGACGTTTTAACATGCGTTAAATAATGGTGTCCTCGCTATGAGGTTAAACGTAAAAATTATCATCGGCAGGCGGCATGTTGATCAGCCAGCCGCTAAAGAGCGGGAACGTCATCATCTGCAAAATTTTTTAACCATTAGAAACTCAGGAGGGGTATTGATGAAAAAGTTTTATATCAGGTCCATTGGCATAATTGTTTTGTTGACGGGATCTCTCTATTTTTTGGTTCCCTTAAAATTTGTACCATCCCTTTCAACCTGCAGTCATAATCCGGACCTGCTAAATATTATCAGATGCTACGGGGCTTTGTATATAGCACTTGCCGTCATCGCATACTATTTATCGACAAAGCCGGAATGGATCATGCGGTGTATATCCGGCATCGTCATCATCATGATTGCTTTTTTGGCCGGAAGAATTTTCAGCATGATCGTGGATGGCATACCGGACAAAGCGTTTATCGTCTCCGCTATCGTAGAGATGGTTTATGCTGTATGGGGCATTATTATCATAAAAGGTTATACGTCGGGAGGCAAGGCTGGGAATTAATAACCAGTTGAATCACAAATAATATACGGAGGTAGCACATATGGATTATCAGAACATTACGTACAGCAAGCAGGGGTATATCGCCATTCTTACCCTGAATCGGCCGCCGGCCAATTCAGTGAGTCTGGCGACATTGATCGATATTAACAAGGCCCTCGATGAAGCGGAGCACGACCAGGAAGTGCGGGTACTTGTCGTAACCGGCGCCGGCGAAAAAGGCTTTTCAGCCGGATTCGATGTTTCCGATGCCGCCAATGGAGACAAGTCGGGTCCCATGGGACAGGAAGTCTGGACGAGGATTGACCGGTATTCGAAGCCCGTCATTGCTGCCATTAATGGTTACGCTTTCGGCGGCGGCTGCGAACTGGCCATGGCCTGCACCTTTCGGGTCATGCAGGAAAACGCCAAGATCGGCCTTACAGAGCTCAATCTCGGCATCATCCCCGGCTGGGGCGGCACCCAGCGCATGCCGAGGCTCCTGGGAAAATCCAAGGCCCTGGAACTGATGCTCTTCAGCAAGAGAATCTCCGCCCAGGAAGCGCTTGAAATCGGGCTGGTGGATAGGGTGTCGAAGGTTGGTGACCTCATGAAAGACGTCATGGAGATGGCCGAATTTTTGTCGAAGAGGCCGCCTCTGGCCGTTAAGGCCGTTCTCAATGCTGTCAACGCCGGCATTGAAAAAGGGCTTGATGAGGGAACCAAAGTCGAATTACAGGGCTCCAACATTGTAGCCAAATCCACTGATGCCATTGAAGGCTTCACCGCCTTTATGCAAAAGCGAGAACCTACTTTCAAAGGTGAATAACAATAATTTAATGAAAGGAAAAACAAAATGAAAGCAGAAGATGTTAAAAAGATTGCAATGATTGGTGCAGGTGATATGGGACATGGGATTGCGGCCTGCTGTCTGATGGGCGGTTATTCCGTCGTCCTTAGGGATATTGACCAGAAGTTTGTCGATCGCGGCATGGCCGGGATCAAGGGCAGCTTTGACAAGTTCAAAGCAAAAGGCAAGATGACGCCTGAGGCTTATGACGAGGCCTTGGCGCGCCTGACCCCCATGGTCGATCTCCAGGAAGCCGTCAAAGATGCTGATTTTGTCATTGAGGCGGTTCCGGAAAAACTGGAACTCAAGAAGAGTGTTTTTGCCGACCTCGATAAGTATGCTCCTAAGCACGCGATCCTCGCCTCCAATACATCGAACATCAGCATTACGGAGATCGCCAGCGCCACCAGCCGTCCGGATAAAGTCATCGGCTATCACTTTTTCAATCCCGCCATTCTCATGAAGCTTGTGGAAGTCATCAAGGGCGGCAAGTCCTCCGACGAATCGATCCAGATCGGTTACGAGATTGCGAAAAAGATCAAAAAGGTCCCTGTCATCGTGAAAAAGGATTCTCCGGGCTTCATCTACAACCGTGTCAATGAGCCTGCCGGCGCTTTCCTTGACAAGATTCTGGAAGCCGGACACCCCACGCCGGAAGAATTCGATGCGGCACTGAAACCCTTTATGCCGATGACGCCCTTCGAACTCATGGACTACGTGGGTATCGATATCGCCGTCCACGGCCTCGAATACTTTGCTCAGGTCCTCTCTCCTGAATACAGACCGTCGGCGGCCCTTTTGTCCTATATGAAATCGGGCAACCTCGGCAAAAAGACTGGCAAGGGCATTTTTGACTGGTCTCAGGGAAGACCCCAGATCGATTTGACCAAGGCAACCAAGGAATATGACATCAATCACCTGATTGCCCTGCAGGTCAACGAGGCGACAAAGCTTTTAGAAGAAGGCGTTGCCGACGATCCCAAAGAGATTGATCTGGCTATGGCCAATGGCGGCGGATCTCCCTTCGGTCCCTTCGCCATGGCGCAGGGGATCGGCTACAATGTTCTGTTGGCAAAACTCGAAGAGATCCATAAAAAGTTTCCCCTCGAGATCTTCAAGGCTACAAAAATTATGAAAGAGGGAAATATTAAAGTATAATGTTTTAAGGGAGGGATCGTATGAAAAAAAGTATCATCTTCGCGGCAATGTTGGTCTTGTTGATCTTCACGGGAAACAGCCTGGCGGCGGAACCGTCCATTGTCGGCGTCTGGGCCACAACGTCCCAGAAAGCGCCGAATGAAGGCAAATTGAGTTCCCATATCGAAATCACGGAACAAAATGGCGTCTATTCCGGAAAGATTGTTAAACTCTTTTTGAACCCGTCAGACACAAAATGCGAGAAATGTCCGGGTGACAGAAAGGGCAAACCCATCCTCGGAATGACGATCGTTACGAATATGAAAAAGACGGGGGTCAGCGGAGGTGTCCCGGAGTTCGGCGGCGGGAAGCTTCTTGATATCGAAGGGGGTGGAAGGGAAGTCAATTGCACCATGTGGCCGGAGGGGCCGAGCAAATTGAAATTAAAGGCATCTATCGCGTTTATCTCTAAGACGTTGTATTGGACCCGCATTCAGTAAATCATCCGCATGTTTCTTATCGTGCCGTCGGAGAAAGCGGCACGATAAGAAACCTCTCTTTTATCAACGGGGGGAAAGTATCATGATCTGGAAGAAGAAACTCATCTGGTGGCTCGTTGGCCTGGCGGTGATCGCCGGCGTAGGTTGGGCGCTATGGAGCCGTTACTGGTTCTATCTCCCGGGCATCATCGGCAACATCAAAGACCCGATCCAGCCGACCATGAATGTCAAATGGACGAGCGGGCCGTTGCCGGCCCAATTTGCCGACGGTCAGCGTCCCCCTAATGTGATCGTTATCTTGGCCGACGATCTGGGTTTCAATGATGTGACCTTCTGGGGCGGCGGTGTGGCCGGCGGGACGATGCCGACGCCTGCCATCGACTCCATCGCCAAGGACGGCGTCGCCTTCAGCAGCGGTTATGCGGGCAACGCCACCTGCGCCCCCTCCCGGGCGGCCCTGATGACCGGCCGCTATGCCACGCGCTTCGGCTACGAGTTTACGCCTGCCCCCCTGGTCTTGCTCAAGGCTTTTGCGAAAATGGGGGGGCACGGTAACGGCGCCCAGCCGATCTACCACGCCGCCTTGGAGTCTGAGGTTCCGCCGTTTAGGCAAATGCATGTGCCGACGAGTGAGCTGATGCTCGGACAGCTCTTGGGCAAGCAGGGCTATCGCACCTTCCACCTGGGAAAGTGGCACCTGGGCGAGACGCTTACCACCCGCCCCGAGGCCCGCGGCTTCGATGAGACGCTGAGCATGTATTCCGGGGCCGGCATGTATGCGCTTGAGAATGATCCGAAGGTGGTCAATGCCAAGCAAGATTTCGATCCCCATGACCGATTTCTGTGGCCCAATGCGTCCTTCGCCATGACCCACAACGGCTCGAAGCGTTTCAAGCCTCCGGAATATCTGACGGATTATCTGACGAACGAAGCGGTGAAGGTCATTTCCGCCAACAAGAACCGGCCCTTCTTCATCTATCTGGCCTACACCGCGCCCCATACGCCGCTTCAGGCCCTGAAGTCGGACTACGAGGCCCTGTCCCATATCAAGGACCATCGCCTGCGGGTCTACGCGGCCATGATCAAGGCCCTCGACCGGGGGGTGGGGAAGGTCCTGGCCGAGTTGAAGGCGCAAGGGCTGGAGGATAACACGGTCGTCATGTTCACGAGCGACAACGGCGGGGCGAATTACATCGCCCTGCCGGATATCAACAAGCCCTACCGGGGCTTCAAGGCGACCTTCTTCGAAGGGGGTATTCGGGTGCCCTTCTTCATGAAGTGGCCGGAGAAGATCCCGGCGGGCACGGTCTATCGCCATCCGGTGGGCCATGTGGATGTGTTCGCGACGGTGGCGGCCACCGCGGGGGCGGCTATGCCCACGGACCGGGTGATGGACGGCGTCGATCTGGTGCCCTTCGTGACGGGGAAGAAGGCCGAACGGCCCCACAAGAGTCTTTATTTCCGTTCGGGGAACTACCGGGTCATCTTATCGGGGGATTGGAAGCTTCAGGTGGACGATACGCAGAAGAAGGTTTGGCTCTTCGACATGGCCAAGGACCCGACGGAGAAGGTGAACCTCGCCGACAAGGAGCCGGCGCGTCTGGCGGCCTTGCAGGCGGAGCTTGCCAAGATCAATGGCGAACAGGTAAAACCCTTGTGGCCGAGCCTGATCGAAGTGCCCGTGTATCTTGATGTACCTCAGGGAACGCCGGGTTACGGCAAGGGGGAATATATCTACTGGTCGAATTAGGGCATGGCGGTTGCGCGCCTCGGACGATAACGGCCAAACTGATTTTCTTATATAGATAGACAAAAAAGGGGGGAAGGATTATGACGGGAAGGAAGAAACTCATCTGGTGGCTCGTTGGCCTGGCGGTGATTGCCGGCGTGGGCTGGGCGCTGTGGAGCCGTTACTGGTTCTATATCCCGGGCATCATCGCCAGCATCAAAGACCCGATTCAACCGACCATGGATGTCCAATGGACGAGCGGGCCGTTGCCGGCGCAATTTGCCGACGGTCAGCGTCCGCCCAACGTGGTGCTCATCGTGGCTGACGATCTGGGTTTCAATGACGTCTCCTTCTGGGGCGGCGGGGTGGCTGGCGGTACGATGCCGACGCCTGCCATCGACTCCATCGCCAAGGACGGCGTCGCCTTCAGCAGCGGTTATGCGGGCAACGCCACCTGCGCCCCCTCCCGGGCGGCCCTGATGACCGGACGCTACGCTACGCGCTTTGGCTACGAGTTTACGCCCGCGCCCCTTGCCTTCAGCAAACTGATCGCGAAAACGATGCGCGGCGGCAACCAGGCCATCTATCATACCGAACGCGAGACGGAGGTTATGCCTTACGAGACCATGCACGTGCCGACGAGCGAGGTGATGCTCGGCCAGATGCTCGGCAAACAGGGTTATCGCACCTTCCACCTGGGCAAATGGCACCTGGGGGAGACGCCCGAAACCCGCCCTGAGGCCCGCGGCTTTGACGAGACGCTGAGCATGTATTCGGGCGCTGGCATGTTCCTGCCGAAGAATGATCCGAACGTGGTCAATTCAATCCAGGACTATGATCCCATCGACCGCTTTCTGTGGGCCAATCTGCCCTTCGCCATTACCCACAATGGCTCGAAGCGTTTCAAGCCCCCCGAATATATGACGGACTATCTGTCAAACCAGGCGGTGAAGGTCATTGCCGCCAACAAGAACCGGCCCTTTTTCATCTATCTTGCCTACAACGCGCCTCACACGCCGCTTCAGGCCCTAAAGTCTGACTATGAGGCTCTGTCGCACATCAAAGACCATCGTCTGCGGGTCTACGCGGCGATGATCAAGGCCCTCGACCGGGGCGTGGGCAAGGTCCTGGCCGAGTTGAAGGCCCAGGGGCTTGAAGAAAACACGATCGTCATGTTTACCAGCGACAACGGCGGCGCGAATTATATCGGCCTGCCCGATATCAACAAGCCCTATCGAGGCTTCAAGGCCACCTTCTTTGAAGGCGGCATCCGCGTGCCTTTCTTTATGAAGTGGCCGGGGAAGATTCCGGCGGGGACCATCTACCCCCATCCGGTGGGGCATGTGGACGTGTTTGCGACGGCGGCGGCTGCGGCGGGGGCGACCATGCCCACGGACCGGGTGATGGATGGTGTTGATCTTGTGCCTTTCGTGGCAGGGAAGAAGTCCACGCGGCCCCACAAGAGCCTTTTTTTCCGTTCGGGGACCTACCGGGTCATCTTATCGGGGGATTGGAAGCTCCAGGTGGACGATACGCAGAAGAAGGTTTGGCTGTTCGACATGGCCAAGGACCCGACGGAGAAGGTGAATCTGGCCGAGAAGGAACCGGCGCGTCTGGCGGCATTGCAGACGGAGCTCGCCAAGATCAACGGCGTACAGGCCAAACCCTTGTGGCCGAGTGTGCTGGACGGGCGCGTGTACATTGACGCCCCCCTGGGGACGCCGGGTTATGGCAAGGGGGAATATATTTACTGGCCGAATTAGAA
>CAIVDK010000036.1 GCA_903904655.1 uncultured delta proteobacterium
TCAACGCTTTGAAAGTATCGACACTGAATGACCGGATGAAATATTTTATTTTCCCTTAAAATCGGCAGGGCGTCTTTCCAGGAATGACATCATGGCTTCTTTCAAATCGTCCGACACGAGCAGGGTCACGTTTCCCCCGCAAGCGGGGGTGGCGCGAAGCGACGGGGGTGGTGAAGCTGTAACAGCCGCGATGATGTGGCAGGCATTCCGCCTGATCCGATCCAAAGACCAGGGGTGATAATCAGCCAAAATATGCCACGCCAAAAAGTGCCGTTATAAAACTGACCCACGCCTGGAACAATCAAACTCAAAACAGCCGCAAGGCCCGGTTTGTTTGATTCCGCAATCGGCATTGTTCACCTCTTTTTTATCAGGTTCTGATATTATCATTAAACAATATTGTTATACTATTGGCTGATACTTGCCTCTGATTTTTTCCAGGATAATTTCAATTGCATCCAGTTTCGACAATTTCAGTTTCCCGGCAAGCAACAGCAGGGCTTCTATCTCGTCAGTCTTGATACGCTTGTCCATTGTAATGAGAGGAACCAGAGTCCTGAACAGAGAGGGGACATACTGAGGGCATTTTTCAATAATAACAGATGCGGATTTGTTGATAATAGTCATCATTTTGCTCTTCTTCAGCAACTGCTGCACATAATCCGGGGGCCAGGAATGGAACACAGACAGCATATTCATAAATTCATCATATTCTTCGGCGGCTACATCTCCATCGCCGTTGATTAAGTAATAACCGGCAGCGGTCAGAAAATCGAGTCCGGCTTGCTCAATATCATCCTCGGGCTGATCCTTGAGCAGAGCGATCAGTTCATCGGTCTGCCGGCGGAGTTTATGATCCTGGACAAGTTTCCGGCTCTTCAGGAAGTTCTTTCTCAGGCGGCAATGGTAAAAGACATCCAATGCCTTGATGCGGAGCGGATTTGCCGGATGTGTCTCCGTAAGATAATTCTGCCGCGAGGTGGTCATATCGGCCACCAGTTTGTCGTTCATCGCCATGAAATGCTTTGCATTGACCTGTAAACTCTCCATATCCAAACCACTGGACATTTTAAACATGGCACTCACGGCCGTATCGAAAGCATCCACAGCCAGAGAGCCGACGCGATCGGCAGACATTTCAATGAGGTTCGACCAGAGTTGATGGATTTTTTTAATAAAATTCGGGAATCCGGAAGGATGAATATATTCAACGACATAATTAAAATCTGCATGTTTGTAAATCAGATGACCCAGTTCATGGCCGATAACGAAACGCATCTCCTTTTCGGTATGTTTTTCCAAAAGGCCGGAGTTGAAAACGATGTAATGGGGTTCATCATCATTGCGATTGAAATACGATGTTGCGTTAAATCCTGAATCGTTGGATATGTAAAAGGCAACCTGGCGATCGGTGTAATTCAACAGATGAAGGATTTCCTGTGTCAGAGCGTAAAGATTTCCCCCAACCTGTGGCGACAGCGGCAGATTGAATTGCATTTTTTTAGACAGACTGCGATCCTTTTTCTGATTCGCATGAAA
>CAIVDK010000037.1 GCA_903904655.1 uncultured delta proteobacterium
CCGCCCGCAATGGCATGCCCGGCATAGGCGGCGATCGTCGGCACGGGAAACTGATAGACCCTCAGCATCGTTTCCGCGAATGTCCTCTGAAATATCATTCCATTCGGGAAACCAAGGGTCGGCAGAAGCTTCAGGTCAAGACCGGCGGAAAACACACCCGGCCGGCATGTAAAGATCAGGGCTCCGGCCTCGTCGGCAATGGTTCGATCCAGAGCGTCGTTGAGTTCCCTGAAAAAATCCCAGTTCATAAGGTTCATCTTCCCGTCATCAAAGGTAATCCGGGCTACTCCACCATCTTTAGTGTACTGCATCTTGGCCATTTTATTCTCTCCTTCGTTATATTATTTTATCAGGTTGAGGAGTTCTTCATTACTCATCTCATCCATAGCATAGCCAACGGAGCGCTCAACGGCCGCTTCGCGGTATTTGCTGATCGCGATATATTCAGGATCACTTAACATTTTCATGAAAGCTCTCCGGTTGGGATACTTCACAAGGAGGACGAGATCCCAGGTTTCGTGGCCGAGCAGGAGTTCCTTCGGTTTTGCCATGAAGATGCTCTCCCCGCCGAATTTCTCCAACAACTTCTCCGTTTCCTTAGCGTAGCGGGCATAAGAAGCCCAGCCGTCTTCCGGCTTGAATTTTAAAAGGTTCAACTGGACAAAGGGTTCCCTGCTGGGATTCTTTAAAAATTCCTGGATTTGATCCATATTCGGCTGTTCTGCTTCCATAAATTTACGACTCCTTCCTAATGTATTAGCTCTGCGCATCTTGATGACATCAGCGCAGGTTGAAAATTATGCTTTTGTTTTTGAGATGAAATCCAAAATAACAGCAGCGAATTCCTCTCCTTTGTCCTCCTGGAGGAAGTGTCCCGCCCCCTTGATGGTCGTGTGGGGCTGGCCCTGGCAGCCGGGAACCTTCTTTTGAAAAATACGATCACCACCTCGCGTGACGGGATCGCCGTCACTAAACGCAGTCAGGAAGGGCTTGGTAAAGGCGGAAAGCACTTCCCACGCCTTACGATTGGCCACGGACGAAGGATCGTCCGGTGTGATCGGGACAAAGGACGGGAAGATCCGCGGGGCTTCTTTGTACGATTCATCGGGAAATGGCGCGTCGTAGGCGGCGATCACGTCATCGGTAAAGGTCGGTAAAGAGCCGTCCTTGATAAAAAACGCGTTGGACATTTTCATGATACCGCCGACATCGAAGACGGGGACTTCCTTGGAAAATTTTCGCCATTCCAGAAAGGCCTCCGTAATCGGACGGTCGCCCGTGGGCAGGCCCGTGTTGGCCACCACGACCCGTGCAAAGAGATCGGGTCTGGCCGCCACCAGGCGCAGGCTGATCAGGCCGCCCCAGTCCTGGCAGACAAGGGTGATCCTGTTGATATTGACCTTCTCCAGCCAAGCCAGCATCCAGGCCACCTGGCGTTCATAGGAATAATCATTGCGGCTGGACGGTTTATCTGACCGGCCGAAACCGACCAGATCGGGTGCGATGACGCGATGACCGGCCTTGACGATGATAGGGATCATCTTGCGCCAGACATAGGACCAAGCCGGTTC
>CAIVDK010000038.1 GCA_903904655.1 uncultured delta proteobacterium
CAGATTGCACGATTGATGAGAATGCCTTTTTCAGACTGTTCAAGCGCCTTTTCAGGGCAGGTATTTACGCAGATACCACAGCCAATGCAGCTTGTGGCTATCCATTGAATCTGCGGCTTGGGACTGATACTCTCCGGATTATGGCACCATAAACAATTGAGCGAGCAGCCTTTGAAAAAAACGGTTGTTCTCAGGCCCGGGCCATCCTCCGTGGACATACGGATAATCTCCAGAATTGTGCCCTGTATGTCTCTATTTTCTCTGTTCTCCATCATCGGGGAACATCCTTAAAATTTGTTGTGACTGAGGCGTTCAATCACTTCGTTTTGAAGTTCCCTTCCCACGGTAGTGAAATAGGCATTGTAACCGGTAATGCGCACCAGCAGATGACGATAGTTCTGCGGATGATCCTGAGCGTCTTTGAGCATACCGGGATCAAGCATATTGATCTGCAGAGCAGTGCCTCCGTTTAAAGTGTAGCCTTTTAGAAATGCCTTGAATTTATCTTTGTGCACGGGATCTCTCAGAATTGAAGGATTGAAAGTTATGGTATGGCTGGCACCATTGGGCAATTCATTTAAATAATCTTCCCAGTCACCTTCGCCGGCTTTAGCTTTGCCGCCCAGCACAAAGCCTACAGAGTTCGCGTTTGCCGTCGGTCCCTTAATATCTGCACCGTTTGACGGACATATAGCGTTGGAAAGAAACTGTCCTTTGGCTCTTCCATCAGCGCTTGCCGCCATGATAAAACCGTCGCCTGCCCAGTAGTTCCAACTGAGCATTCCCGGACGGTATCTGCGCCCGGTGGATTTTGTGCCGTGCAGCCAGGATTCGTCACACCACAGAATCATTACTTTACGCGCCAGGGCATCGGCTTCATCATCGTCGCGTCCGTATTTAGGAGCGCGATTTTTTGCCGTTGCCTGAAGCACTTCATACCCCTGCCAGTTAGCCTTTAGCGCGGCAATCAGTTCTTTCATCGTACAGGTTTTTTTGTCGAAAACCAGATATTTTATTGCCAGCAGTGAATCCACGGTTGTGGCATAGGTAACTGCCTCCAAAGTGGTTAAGCTGATTTCAGCGCCCCCCTGCGTAACATCCTTACCTTTCTCCGCGCAGCCCTTGACCATACAGGAAAGATAAGGCGTGGGGAAGAAATTGGCGCGTATCGCTTCCGATGTCTCGTACAAATTCACACATTTTTGAATAATATATCGCGTCTGAGTGGTATATGCGTCCCAGAATTCTTCCCATTTTTTAAAAGACGTCGCATCTCCGGTGCGGGGGCCATCCTGCTTTGGCGCTTCAGTTTTGCCTGTCATAAGGTCGGTGAAGGACAGCAAATCTTTCCCGCCGGTAAGCGCCAGTTCCACAGCTTTGAGCAAATTGAGATTGTTATCGACAGTACCAGAACGGTCATTGCCCACCATCGTGTTTTCCAGGCAACCGACAGGCGCGTATTCATGAACATTGTCTTTATTAATAAGATGCGTCAGACCTGCTTTTTTTGCCTCCAGCATCATGCCGGCCATAGAACGTTCATCAAAATTAAGC